>JAEZIV010000448.1 GCA_023436515.1 Bacillota bacterium | reverse complement strand
ACATAAACAACACATTGATAATAGGGCCGCCACAGAGCGGTAAGACAACAATTCTGCGTGATGCGGCCAAGCTACTGAGCAATGGTGAGAGGGCTTTAAATTTCATGGGACTAAAAGTGGGAATTGTTGATGAAAGGTCTGAAATTGCTGCGTGCAATAAGGGAGTTCCCCAGAATGATGTAGGAATGAGGACAGATGTTATGGACGGCTGCCCAAAAGTTTTAGGAATGGATATGCTGCTCAGAAGTATGTCACCAAATATAATTGTTACCGACGAAATTGGAACTCAGGGTGATAGTAATGCTATTCAGAAGGTTCTGAACTCGGGAGTTAAAATAATAGCATCTGCACACGGATACAACATTTCCGAACTAAAAATGAGGAAGGAGCTTCTGGAGCTTATGAAAGAAGGAGCTTTTGATAGATATATCGTCCTCAGTTCAAGAAATGGTCCCGGAACACTGGAGGAGGTAGTGGATTCAAAGCTATCTATTATTTACAGGAGGTGTTCGCCCTATGTTATTTAAGATAATCGGCTCAATTATACTTATATGCTCAACAAGCCTTATAGGCTTTTCACTTGCAGCTGATTGTTCAAAAAGACCACGCATTCTTCGTGAAATTCAAGCTCTTCTTCAGATGCTGGAAAATGAAATAAGCTACCTTTCAAACCTTCTCATAGATGCATTCAGAAGAATAGTAGAGAATTCAAAGGTTGACGCAGCAATACTTTTTAAAGCAGCTGCCGATTATCTAGTGGCGTCGGGAGTTACTGCCGATGAGGCGTGGGAGAAAGCTGTGGAGGTTAATTACTCCAGACTGTCACTAAATAAAGAGGACAAGGCTATTTTGATAAGCTTCGGGAGGATGCTTGGGAACTCTGACCTGGACGGCCAATTGAATAACATAAAATTAATGTCCTCACAACTGAAGCTTCAGGAAGCTAAGGCTGAGGAAATGAAACGTAAGAATGAAAGAATTTATAGAAGCCTTGGGGTGTTAAGTGGACTTGCAATAACAATTATATTGTTTTAGGAGGCAAATATGGGTGTTGATCTAATCTTTAAAATTGCAGCAATTGGTATTCTAGTAGCGGTTCTAAATCAAGTTTTGATACGCTCAGGCAGAGAAGAGCAGGCAATGATGACTACCCTTGCCGGAATAATTGTGGTGCTAATGATGGTGTCTAAAGAGATAGCGGGTCTCTTTGCAGCAGTGAAAACAATGTTTCAATTCTAGATATGCCTTGGAGTTTCACAAGGTACAGAACTCAGAGAGGATAAAGCCATGGATATACTTCAAATTGTTTGCATCGGAATAATTGCAGTTGTCCTGTCTGCCATACTAAAAGCTCAGAGACCTGAAATTGCACTTCAGGTAAGCATAGCGACCGGGCTCCTTATATTTGTACTGGTAATCGTCAAGCTTTCAGCTGTTATTGAGTTTATACAGACCTTTAGTAAGAAGGCAGATATTGATTCGAGCTATATGACAATCCTTCTAAAGATCGTAGGCATTGCATATATTGCCGAGTTTGGTGCAGAGGTATGCAAGGATGCAGGTGAAACTTCGGTTGCCTCAAAAATAGAGCTGGCAGGAAAGGTAACAATTGTAATGCTTTCTGTTCCAATTATTTCATCACTTTTGGAGCTTGTAATAAAGCTTATGCCATAAGCTTTGATTGCTCAAACTTGGAGGCAGGGAATGCGAATGAAAAGAAATATTAATAAACCTTACATAAAAAACAAAAAAACATTCATATTTTTTTTAGCAGTAATTTTTTTCATACTGTGTCCTATAGGGGTTAATGCCTCGGATATTAACACTCACAGCACACTCCTGGGTTCTGCTGCTCACAGCAAAAACCTCTCTGATACTGGAGCAGACAAGCCCCAGACTGACGAGAAGGCTGGTATAATCAATGAACAGCTTCAGGCTAATAAGGATTCTGTGATAAGTGAAAGTCTAAGAAAGTATATGAACAGTAATAATGAAAAGCTCTTCCCGGACTTTGACCCACAGAAGATAATTAAGGATGCCGCAACTGGGAATTTTGAATTCAGTTTTGAGGGTATGCTGAACAGAATTTTAAAGTACCTGCTTGAGGAGGTTTTTCTTAATGTAGATATTCTCATCAAAGTTATAATTCTTGCAATAATATGTGCAATACTAAAGAATCTTCAGAACTCATTTTTAAGTGAAAGTGTCGGAGAGATAGCCTTTTTTGCCTGCTATATTGTTTTTGTTTCAGTTCTGATGGTTTGCTTCAGGTCTGCCATGAATATGTGTTTATCAATCATTGATAATATGGTTACCTTCATGCATGCCATAATCCCACTATTGGTCTCACTTCTTGTAACCTCGGGGAACCTATCCTCCGCCGGTGTTTTTCAACCCATCTTGATTATGCTTGTGGAAATCGGAGCCACAGTTATTAGAAATTTTTTTATCCCCCTTATATTTTTAGTCACAGTATTAAATATAGTAAATAACATTTCGGACAAGGTTCAGTTAACGAAGCTTTCGGGGTTTTTAAAGCAGGTGTGCACCTGGGGATTGGGTTTCATTCTTACTGTTTTCATTGCTGTGGTAACGGTGCAGGGTTCAATGGGAGCTGTTGTGGATGGCGTAACCAGTAAAACTGCAAAATTTGCTCTTGGGACGTTTATACCAGTGGTAGGCAAATATCTGGCAGATGCGGCCGATACGGTAGTTGGCTGCACTCTTGTAATAAAGAACGCTTCGGGTCTTATTGCAATGATAGGAATAATTGTGATATGCCTGGCGCCTCTTTTAAAAATTCTCGCCATGATAATTTTGTATAAGCTTGCCTGTGCATTTATTGAGCCCATTTCAGATAAAAAAATAACCAATTGTATTAATGATCTGGCTGGTTCCTTAACTTATATATTAGGAGTTACAGCGGCCGTAGCCGTTATGTTTCTGATTGCCATTACTGTAGTAATCAGTACAACAAATATGTCTGCAATGATAAGGTAGGTGAAAAGCATGCTAGAGTTTCTGAGAAGCTGGATCATAAATATTGTTACTATATCAATAGTACTTATTCTGATTGAAATCCTTGTACCCTCAGGCAAGATTAAAAAAATTATCGCATTGGTATCGGGCTTTATAATGCTAATCGCTGTTATTAATCCCTTTCTGTCCTTCAAAAGCAAAGGCTTTGATTTGAGTAAAACAGCTATGACAGACAGTTTTTTCATTGATAAAAAAGAAATGGAAACCGGCAGCAGGCTATTGGAGGAAGCTCAAATGAAGCAGATATCCTCAGTCTATAAAAATAAATTATGCTCAAGAATCCAGGAGGAGACTAATAGGCTTGAGGGAGTATTGGACTCCAAGGCAACTGTGGAAATAAACGAGGACTATAAATCAGAGAAATTCGGGGAAATAACCAAGGTTTCTGTTGAACTGACAAAAGGTGATAAGAAAAAGGTAAACTTGAAAAACGAACCCGTGGTGTCGGTTGAAAAAATTGAAATCGGAGTTTCCTCTTCCCGAAAGGTCAAAGACGAAACAATAAGAGACAAGCTGAAGATAGTGGATCCGGAGGATAAGAGGCTCACTGAACTGGTGAAGCAAAGCTTGAATAAAACTCTTGAGGTTAATGAGGATAATATAGTGGTCACCATATTGTAGAGTGTTTTAGGGGGTAGCAGAATGACAGCATTCAGTAAATATTTAAAGGACATAAGAAAAAGAATTTCAAAGTACGGGAGCAAGAAATTAATAGAGAAGCTGGTTATTGTTGCGATTGTAGGAGTTATTTGTCTTATAGCAGGAAGTGTACTTTTTGAGGATGCGTATAAGAAAAATGACAAGAATGCCGTTAACACTTTAGCTTCTTCCGGGCAGGAACCGGGGGCTAATGGTGGGACTACCGCCGGACCCTCTTCGGTTGAAGCCATGAAATTGACTGGGGGAGCATCGAAGGATGAAACTGAGATAAATCTCGGGTTTATTTTATCGAAAATTAAAGGTGCCGGTAAGGTTGAGGTTATGATAACCTACGTTTCGGGAAATGAAGCCATACCTGCAGTAGACGTTAATTCCAGTGAAAGCAATACTCAGGAAAAGGACAAGGAGGGGGGAACAAGAAATATAAAGGAAAGCAATAGACAAAATAGTATTGTCTATGAAGAAAATCAGGGTGTCAAAAAGCCCTTTGTAGTAAAGGAGCTCATGCCCAAGGTAAAAGGAGTTGTTATAGTTGCTGACGGGGCTGGAGACGCAGAGGTTAAAATGGACCTGACAAGGGCTGCACAGGCATTATTGGATGTTGCTGCATACAAAATTCAGGTTTTTCAGAGGAGCAAAAACTAAATTTTAAAAAACAGAAATAAAGTGGAATAGCATTGAATATACATAATCTTGAGAAGGGAATGGTGAGAAAATCAACCATTCCGGAAAATGTCCTTGTTGGATATAAGCCAATAGGAATAAAAAACTATTCAGATTGTTAGGAGGGTCTATGTGATGAATTTTTTAAAAAGAAAACAGATTATCGTACTTTCCCTTGTGTTGATGCTAGTTATTGCAGGGTATCTACAGTACAGCTATAACAAGAACTCACAATTCAGTGAGGAAGACTCTGCCCAGATCGGCGATGCTGTATATGTTGATAATCAGGATGTTAATGAAGAGGGGAATGTATCAGTTAATGATTCAGAGAAGTCTGTAACTGCCTCAAAGGAAGCAAATAACTACTTTGCTCAGACAAAGATGGACAGAGATATTGTCAGAGGTAAGGACATAGAAATCATGAAGAGCATAACTGAGGACCAGGCTGCATCAAAGGAAGCAAAGGCAGAAGCTCAAGCCAAGATGATGGATATAGTTGAGACTTCCCAATTGGAACTGAATATTGAGAATTTAATCAAGGGTAAGGGCTTCAGTGATGTTGTTGCATTATTTGGAGATGACGGTAGTGTTGATATAGTAGTAAAGGCTCCCGCCATTACAAAGGCAGATACTGCCAAGATAGTTGATATTGTAACAAGGCAGGCCAATGTCCCTATGGAAAAGGTTATCATTAAAAAGATGTTCTAAAAAATATTTAAATATGCAATATCATTGAGGTTATCTTACATGAGATAACCTTTTTCTTTTGATTTTACCGAATATAAACTGGGCATAATAAAAGCTGAAAATAAAATTTCGGCTAGGGGCATTGAAAAGATGGTGTACCTGACGGATTTGATGGATTTATTTGATTGATTAATGTGTGCTTAAATGATATAATTTTACCAAACTGAGCCATTAAATGGTACGAAACCGCAGTAAAGCCTTATTAGTAGCGTTAATAAATACCCGTTGAGTTAAATTATCTTTAAGGTTAATCCGGTGTATATTCTATAACAGATACTATGATAATCAGTTAAAGTTGAGAGGTGCATAATGGAAGGCGAAAACAATATTCTGGATGATTACGGATCAGTGAAAATTTCTGAAGAGGTAGTGGCCATTATTGCAGGCATAGCAGCTACCGATGTTCCAGGTGTTGCAGGAATGAGTGGCGGAATAGCAGGGGGAATAGCTGAGATACTGGGCAGAAAAAATCTGTCCAAGGGCGTAAAGGTTGAGGTTGGAGAAAAAGAAGCGGCAATAGACCTATATATTATAGTGGAGTTTGGTGCACGTATTCCTGAAGTAGCTTGGGACATACAAGACAAGGTAAAAAGTGCTGTTCAATCTATGACCGGGTTGAATGTTATTGAAGTTAATATACATGTTCAAGGCGTAAATTTCGACAAGGAACTTAAAAAGGAAAATGAACCAAATAAGAGTATATAAGGAATTTAGCTGGGGATAATTATAATAAGATTATTTAAGAATAGATAAAAAAACCTTGGATATTTATTTTATGCTGACAGGTCAGGTTTGTTTAAAATAAATAGAAGAGAAGTGGAGGGCAACATGAATATAATTTTACGTGTTTTGCTGGCTATTTATGCGTTCTTTCTTACAATAGCCTCAATGTTTGCAATGCTAGTGACTATAAGGTCAGACATATTAACTGATACATATACATATTTATTTTATGAGGTATTAGCTAATAGAAATCCATCTATTGTCATGTTTATAATAGCTTCAATCTTTTTTTGTCTGAGCTTGACCTTTCTTCTTTCAGGCTTTAAGCCCGAGGGAGATAAAAAAGCTATTATCAAGTATAATAAAAATGGTGATATCAGAATTACCTTGAATTCTATTGAAAATATTGCCCTTGCGACCTCACGAAAGCTGTCAGGCATTAGGGATTCAAAAGCATATGTTACCAAGGTGGGAGATAATGTTATTATTACAGTAAAGGCAATCGTTCTTCCTGAAATCAATATTCCCCTTCTCTCAGAGGATATGCAGATTAAAGTAAAGACCTCTGTAGAGGAATGTACGGGGGTGCAGGTTGAAAGTGTAAGAGTACTCATTGAAAGTATTTTCACCGGGTATAAGTCCTCAGGAGTTGAGTAGAAAGCAAGAATTGTTCTACTTGTAGACGTGTGGTGCACGCAGATGGGAGGTTTTGATGGATAAGCAAAAGCTATATGAGGTGTACAGACAGCATAAAGGGGAGATTATTGGAGCGGCTATTGGCCTTTCCATTGCAATAATTGTTTTACTGCTGGGTGTTTTAAAAGCATTGTTTGTTGTAATATGTGTTGTATTTGGTTTCTATATTGGAAAAAGGTTATCTCAGGATAAAGACTATATTAAAAATCTGCTGGATAGGATTCTGCCCCCCGGTACATACCGATAAGCGGGCAACGAGCTTTTGTCATTTTTGGTAAGCTTGAAACTAAAATCTGAAGTTTGAAAACGGAAAAATGTTAGCTGTAATACATAGGAGGAATATTAATGGGACGTCGTGCATCTAGGGAAGCCGCAATGAAACTGCTTTATCAGCTGGAATTACAAAAGGGTGACAGGAAGGAGCATATTGAAACAGCACTTGAAGCTGAAAACTATACCGCAAGCGATATAAACTATATCAGAAGTGTAATAGACGGTGTGGATGAAAAGGTTGCCCTTATCGATAGGGTAATTGAAAAATATGCAATGGGCTGGAAGATCAACAGGTTATCAAAGGTAGACCTGTCTATACTCAGATTAGGAATTTATGAAATTCTATACAGGGAGGATATTCCTTTCAGTGTATCAGTTAATGAAGCGGTGGAATTGGCCAAAAGGTATAGTAATGAGGATGCAGGTGCCTTTGTAAATGGTCTGCTGGCAAAGGTAACAAAGGAAGATGCCAATTATGAGGAAGAGGCTGATAAGCCCGAAGAGCAAAATATTCCTGATGCTTCTGAAAACAAAGAATCTGAAGTCTAGGATAATAAATCCTTATCGGAAATAATGAAAAACATATATAAAAATGGTAATGTTGGTATAATCTGCATTATCTTTTTTTGTATTCAATACTTGATATTTTTAATGAAAATTGATTTTTAATATTATTTTATCCGGTTAGCAAAATCAAATAAAAAAGGAGTAGGCTTTGAATAAGATTTTTACTGTTTCAGATGTAAATAATTATATAAAACAACTTGTATCAAGTGACGGGATTTTATCCGGCCTCTCGATTAGGGGAGAAATATCAAACTTTAAGCACCATTATACCGGACACATGTACTTTACCATTAAGGATGCAAACAGTGTTCTCAAATGTGTTATGTTCAAATCACAGGCAAGTCTTTTGAAGTTTTCTCCCCAGAATGGCAATAAGGTTATTGTATCAGGCTATATATCAGTTTACGAAAGAGACGGACAATATCAGCTATATGCCAGTGATATGCAGCCCGATGGTTTGGGAGCACTGCATCTTGCCTTTGAACAGCTTAAGAATAAGCTGCAGCAGGAGGGTCTCTTTGATAATGAGGTAAAGAAAAAGCTACCTTTATTGCCCCGAAGTATCGGAGTGGTAACCTCCTCCACAGGAGCAGTCATAAGAGACATTATCAATGTTACATACAGAAGACATAGTAAGATGAAGCTGATATTATACCCTGTAGCAGTTCAGGGTGTGCAGGCGGCAGATCAGATTGCTGCTGCAATACGAAAGCTAAATGAACATGCTCAGGTAGATATAATTATTGTGGCAAGGGGTGGAGGATCTCTTGAGGAGTTGTGGGCGTTTAATGAAGAGGTTGTGGCAAGAAGTGTTTACGCCTCGAAAATCCCAATAATATCAGCGGTGGGACATGAAACAGATTTTACAATTTGTGATTTTGTTTCCGATATGAGGGCTCCGACGCCATCGGCTGCAGCTGAGCTTGCAGTACCCGACGTGGAAGTGCTACAGTATAAATTGCAAAATTATACAACAAGGATGAAGAGCGCACTTGTTAAGAAGTTGGATATTTGTGAAACACAGCTGCAGAGGATAAAAACCAGACCTGTATTTAAGCAGCCTTATGACAGACTTAACCAATACAGGCTCAAGCTTGATAATGACCTGAAGCATTTGTTCAGAAACAATGAGATGCTCATAAAGGACAAAAAGGGACGATTTGCTGTCCTGGCAGGAAAGCTTGATACCCTTAGCCCTCTAAAGATTCTTGAGAGGGGCTACAGCGTGGTAAGGACCCCAGAGGGAAGCATTGTAAACAGTCTGGAGCAAATAGCTGCAGGGGATATGGTAGAAGTAAGTTTTAAGGACGGAAAAGCAGACTGTAAGGTGATAACCTCTAAACTTGACAAGCTAGACCAATGACAGTATTACAAGGAGGATAACTCATATGAGTAAAAGTACTAATGTACAGGAAGAAAAGAGCTTTGAAGAAGCCATATTACAGTTGGAGCAAATAGTCGCCAGACTTGAAAAAGGAGATATCTCTCTTGAGGATTCAATAACAAATTTTCAGAGGGGAATTGAATTATCCAGGTATTGTGCTGCCAAGCTGGATGAAGCAGAAAAGAAAATAGCCATCCTTCTTCAGGATGAGGAAGGCAATCTTATAGAAAAGGACTTTGAACTATGAATTATGTGCAAAAACAACAAATATTTATTCAGATAATTGAGGAAAGCCTGGCCAACAGTATATCCCTTGATAATACTTATTACCCTCAGCTGAAGGAGGCAATGCTGTATAGCCTGATGGCTGGGGGTAAAAGACTTAGGCCGACTCTGGCACTGGCAACTGCTGAGATATTCGAAAAGGAACCCAGGGAGGTTATTGCCTATGCCTGTGCCATCGAAATGATTCATACCTATTCTCTGATACATGATGATCTGCCTGCCATGGACAATGATGATTTCCGTCGGGGTAAGCCCACCAGCCATAAGGTGTACGGAGAGGCAATGGCTATTTTGGCAGGAGATGCACTTTTGAACCTTGCCTATGAGACCATGATCAATGATGCTCTCACAGGCAACAGCATGGCTAAGCTGAAGGCTATGGGTATTATAGCTCAGTGTGCCGGCTCTCGAGGCATGATAGGCGGTCAGGTTATTGACATGAATGGAGCAGAGAGGAAAATGGACTCCAGTGAGCTTAAGGAAATGCACCGGCTTAAGACCGGAGCTCTGATAAAGGCACCGGTAGAAGCTGCAGCAGTTATTTGTGGAGCCGGGGAGGAACAGTTCTCCGCATTATCCAATTACGCATCCAATCTAGGTCTGGCCTTTCAGATAAAGGATGATATTCTTGACGTTGAAGGTGACATAGCGGTAATGGGCAAAAAACCGGGTAGTGATGCCCTGTGCAACAAGTCAACCTATGTGACACTATATGGCCTTGATAAATCAAAGCAATTACTAAAGGAGGTAACTGACGAGGGTATTGCTTTCCTGGATACGCTGGGAAGCAGGGCAGCATTCTTAAAGGAGCTGGCACAGTCCTTAGTCGAACGGTCTAACTGATCAGGTTTTGAACTGCAGCTTGCGTATCGTGATTCTCAACTGTGAATTAAATATTTAATTGCAAATTTCTATAGCAGCAACAAGTAAAAATAGTACGTGAGGACAACTTGTATCGCAGGGACATCAGGTTAGAAGTAATTGCTGAAAATGTAGGTGAAGCTGTAAGAACTTTTGCCGTAAAAGCGACAGGACGTCGCTTTTAGCATAATCCGAGACACGATGTTAAGTATTATGCGACGGCAAACGAGCTTGAAGCAAGCCGTATAATTTTCAAGCGATTACTTTGGTGATGGTCCTGAGATAAGTAAGTACGGTAGTACTATTTTTTTATGAAATAAATTTTCATTTCCACACAGTATAAATCGATCGTTTAACCAAAACATACAAAAGTATAGCCATATAATTATATTAAAGACAACAACTTCTATAGCATAATTACAGTGTAGTTATTAATCACTGATAGGAGTTGTTGCCATTGGAAAGATTTATTAAAATACTTGCAAGATTTCTCTGTTGTATTCTTTTGCTTGAAACAGCGTTATGGAGTGCGGAAGGAAATGCTACGGCAAATGCAGCAGAAAACAATAACGTAGTTACGGTTTTTCCAACTGAAATAAGTGATACCATTCACAATCCTGATATGGGGTGGGTTCTGGTGGACTATGCCATTCCCAGAAGAACAAATCCAGTGTCAGATAAAAATCTCATCAGTCCCGGGCCTTATTGGCAAAGAATAACCTCCTATGCGGATACTCTTCCAGAGGTTGGCAATGTTGCAATAGTATCCACCTGGGCCGAGCTTGAGCCCAACGAAGGTGTATATAACTGGGAGCTGCTGGATCAAACCATGAATTATTGGGTTAGTGTTGGAAAAAGAATTACTTTCAGAATCAGCACCGAGCCTTATCTATACTCGACAACCGACGGTTCTTGGAATTATCATGGCGGTGCTCCCAAATGGCTTGGGGACACATATAACATTCCTTGTACGATCAAGAACGCAGGGGCAGATATTTATTATGACCAGAGCAGTGCCATTTATCAACAAAAATTGAGCAGCTTTATGAATGCACTGGCAGCACGCTACAAAAACAACAGGTATCTTGATATCGTTGATTTGCGCGGTTATGGATCGTGGGGAGAGTGGCATAGCGGCTATAACAGCTTTGGGAGTTATTCCACCAGAGAAACCGCATTGAAGAATACAATTGATACCTGGTATAATGCCTGGAATGAGAAGAAAATCTTAGCCTTATCCTGTTCCTATGAATTTTTGACCGATATGCTTCCTGATTGTCACAGCCCCTCCAGCTATCAGCAATATAAAACCTGGTCGGCCTTTAATTATGCGTTGACAAAAAATAAGCTTACCATAAGAAGAGATGGGGTTGCCGGAGCCATGCGCAAGTATGACAAGCAACTGTTGGAGGATTTCTGGACATCGGGAAGAAAACTCCCAATTATTTGTGAGTTCTGGAGAGGTTATGACGAGTATGACAATCCTTCTGCCAATAATAGATCCTATAGTCCCGAAACAGCCTTGGACGATATTCTCAATTATCATCCCAACTATATAACTCTGATGGGCTGGGATGCCGATTCTTCAGCAGACGAGTTCTATACCGAAAGAGCAGATTTAATTGAACGGGGAAACAAAGAAATGGGCTACCGGTTTGTCTTGAAAAAGGCAAGCTTTAACAAAACAGTCACCCCGGGTGCTACCTTTACACTTCGTCAGGAATGGGTGAACAAAGCCGTGGGAAGGTGCTATAACAAATACCCTCTGAAGGTTTATTTAACAGAAGCCGATGGGGATGTTGTGTGGAGCGGAACTGACATAGCTTTTGATCAAACAGCCTGGACAGGGGAAAACACCTATTCTGTGGAGTCGACATTTACACTGGGTGCGAGTGTGGCTCCAGGGACCTACGATCTGAAGATTGCAATGGTGGACCCGGTTACAGATATCCCCAAAGTTCAGCTTGCAATTGACGGAAAGGATGAACTGAAGAGGTATAAAATCGGGAGTGTGACTGTTGGAGGAAATGCTAATCAAGGTACTGTAGGAAAATACATGGAGGAGAACTTTTCCGGAGGCTCTTTTGAAAAATCTCTGTATACAACCTGGACATCAGGAACCGGTACTGTTGTAAATGGAGCTTCAAATACCTATGACGGAAGCTATTGTGTTTATGGCACAGGTAATACAGGTACAGACTGGAAGGAAATATTTTATTCTGATAAGGACAAAATTGAATTGCTTCCTGGAGGAAAGTACAATATCAGCTTTGATTATAAAGTCATATCTTCAAACGGAACAAACGGCTATTTTTATTTTCTTGCAAGGACTTCTCAGGGGACGGGTTATGATAAGGGCTTCACCTCCTGGCTGGGTGCTCCGGGACAGACTGGAAGCAGATCAATTGAAATTACCTTGGACGATTTTGAGGATTATTGTCTTATCTGGGGGCTTCATTACGGAGGCTCCATAGCCATCGACAATATACGGATAACACCTTTAGCAGGAATCGGTATTATCAACCCTGTTGAGGGTGTGGAGCGGTTTGAGGCCGGTAACTTTGCCGCAACCAACTATTTGCCGGGCTACAATAATAACGGAACCATCAGCAGTTCTGCCGGTCAGGTGGTAAACGGCAGCAAATCGGTTCTTGGATACAATACCGGGTCGGGTTATTATGAGTTCCTTTACTCAGATAAAAATAAAGTCCAACTGGAGCCCAACAGCACTTATCGGGTATCTTTCAATTATAAGTCCCTGACTGCGGCAGCAGCAGGTGAATATTATTATTTTCTTGCCAGAACTACCTCCGGAGGGAATCAGAAGGATGTGGGCTGGGTGACCTGGACGGGCAGCGAGGGTGAAGCCGGAACCAAGGAATTTGAATTGAAAATAGGGAATCATGAGGATTATTTTCTTATATGGGGTATTTACGGAGGCGGAGGCCTTTGTGTTGATGATGTGAAGATCACTAAGAAATATTTGGATTTTCAGAACTTCGAGTCTGCTTCCTTTACGGCAACCACTTATAAACCTGGCTACAATAATTTTGGGAGGCTGGAAAGCAGCTCCGATAAGCTTGTCAACGGAAATTGGTCTGTCTATGGATATTCTGATAATACCCTGCAATGGTACGAATTTCTCTATACCGATGCAGCGAAAATCCATCTGAAGGGCGGCAGAAAATACAAGGTTCAAATCAGTTACCGTCAGGTTGTAGCACCGGTTTCGGGTGGTGCCTACTATACTCTTGCAAGGACTGCCTCCGGTGGAATTTCAAATGACCGGGGATTTGTAAAATGGTTTGACGAGGTAGAGACTTTAGGTATGAAAAACACCAGAACCTTTACTTATGATCTGGCCAATTACGATGACTACTACATTCTTTTTGGCTGTTATATGGGTGGCGGACTGGCTATTGATGATATAAAAATAACCGATGAACAGTGCAATTGATAAGTATAAAAACAATTTGGGGCTTTACTGGGAAATACCTCCGGCAAGGCCCTTTACTGAGTAGTGCCCGGCATTGGCGCTTTTATGTATCTGCATACTCAATATTTATAACATTACTCCTGCAGTAATTTCTGTATTGACTGGGAGTGATACCTGTGCTTTCTTTAAAAACCTTGATGAAAAAGTTAGCTGAGGAAAAGCCGCAGGATTCACCAATTTCTCCAAGTGGTTTGTCGGTTTGCTGAAGCATTTTTTTCGCATGGGACAAACGTTTTTTTGTAACATACTGTTTAGGTGAGATACCAAGCTTCTCCTTGAAAATATGACGAAGTCTGTCATAGCTGTAGCCTGTAAGTTCAGCC
>JAEZIV010000441.1 GCA_023436515.1 Bacillota bacterium | reverse complement strand
ATTTTTAGGAAAGGACACTAGTGAATCACTAAGATTTATATGTGGTCAAGACTTTGCCCTCAAGCAGAAATGCTCGAGGGTTTGTTTTATTTTGAGGCAGTATTTCTGTATAATAACTCTATTTATCGTTGAGGGCTTTGGTCTTGAGTGAATAACTTAAGGCTTTCTTTTATTTTTAGGAAAGGACACTAGTGAATCACTAAGATTTATATGTGGTCAAGACTTTGCCCTCAAGCAGAAATGCTCGAGGGTTTGTTTTATTTGAGGCAGTATTTCATTATATCAATTTTACTTGTCCTTGAGGGCTTTAGCCTTATGTGTTAATAGCACGAAGGCTTGTTTTATTATCAAACTAATCAACACAAAGGCTTTGGGTCTCTCAAGTTTATAGCTTGAGGCTTTGTTTATTATGAGGCAGTATTTTTTAATAATCTCCTTAACTATCCTTGAGACCTTTAGCTTAAGGATAACATCTTAAGGCTTTCTTTATCTTGTACCAGGAATACATGTATTGATAGATAAAGCTACCCCCCTAATAGCTTCATGGTCATATAAGTAGACTTTTATGTGAACCCATGCTACAATTAATCAAAAAATAGTTAAATAAACCTATCTATTCAATAGTAGGTAAAAAATACATTTAGCTAATACCTTTGATTAAGTTAGAGGGTGAGGTATATGTCGATTACATTGGAGTGGCTTATCTCCAACGAGCAGCTTAACAATTTCAAATGTGTTGCCGGACAGCAGTATATAAATAATGTAATTAAAAGTGTTAACATACTTGATAATCCAGATGTGGTTAAATGGATAAAAAGGGATGAATTCGTACTTACCACCGGCTATATTTTTAAGGATGATACTGCACTGCAAAGGAGTATAATACGAGAACTTAAAGACGCCGGCTGTGCAGGATTAGGCATTAAAATAAAGAGGTTCTTAAACCTAATACCACCGGAAATGATAGATGAGGCAAATCTAGTAGGTCTGCCATTAATAGAGATGCCTTTCTATTACTCCTTCTCAGACATACTAAACCTGATATACGACGAGATAAATTTGCGAAAGCTAAGTGACCTGGAGGTTCAGAATAATTTTATTGATAAGCTGACCTTATTATTCATAGAAAATAAGGGAATTGATCGCATGATAGGTGAGTTGGCTATATTTATTAAAAAACCAGTTTTACTGTTGGATATTGAGAATAGATTAATATCAGCCGGTGTGTCACAGCAGTACGAAGAATTTTTACACCAAAAAGGGTCAATAGTAATAACTCAGTCCGGAATATCACCGATATCGTACTTCGACACTGATAAAAGGGCAAGCAATATGTATAAGTATGTTTCTATAAATGGGGGCAGTTATCGTTTTTTCGTAATGACTATTCCAAATTACATGGGAAGTATTTACATACTTTTAGAGGAAGCAGAACCTACAATAAGGTATCAAGGGATTATAGAAAAAAGCCTACATATTATTTCGGTAGAGCTCTCCAGAAGCATGTCTGGAAAAATGTCAACACATCATAACCATCAGGATTTTTTTCTTGATTTTCTCATGTCTAACGAGCAAAGATCGGATAATGAAATCATAAATTTATGTGACTTTTTTGGTTTTGATTGCAGATCTAAAAGAGTATGTATCACAATGGCATTTAATGATTGCCAAAGCGAATATCTGAAGAAGAAGATAGCTGATGAACTATGCTTAAGTATAAAAGAGGACATATGCAAGGACAAAAAGGTTTACATTTGTAGCAGCAGGGAGTTATTATCAGTCTATGTTTTCTTTAATAGGAATACGAGTTCGATTGAGGCAGTAGCTCAAGCCCACGAAATAGCTCTAAGCTTGTATGCTTTGGTTAAAAGCCGATTATTTTATCAGATGAAAATCGGAGTTAGCCGATGTCATGAAGGTATTTCTTCGGTAAGGACAGCCTTTAAGGATTGTATGGAAGCATTCAGCTGTAGCCTTACAATAAAAAATGATATACATATTCATTCCTATGCCACGCAAAGTGCGTATCACATATTGAAAAAGTTATCCCCTGAGGAGATAAACAAAATATATAGAGATACGGTGGAACCATTAGTAAGCTATGATTGTCAGAATGACTCGGAGCTATTTCTTACTTTCCAAACCTACTATAACAATAGATTAAATGCTAGTGAAACAGCTAAGAAAATGTTTTTACATAGAAATACATTAATGAATAGATTGGATAAGATTAAAGAATTAATTAATTTTGAACCTGAAGAATACGGAATGACCTATTCATATTATTTAGGAATATGCGCTTATGAGATTATTAAGAATGAAAAACAAGATCCTTAAATGTATTATATGCACACCGTTATTAGTAAAAATTGTGCAAAAATCACTATGAATAGAGAGGCTGCTCCTGCTATAATAAGACCATAGAAATTAAGTAGTTGGTTTTGTGTAAATCATTAATTTACAGCAAACAGCAAATAAATAGAGTATCTTACGAGGGCGTAATTATAACATTCGGTTATAAGTACGTCCTTTTTTGTTGGAGGGATAGATATGGGTGTAGTTGTTAAAAACGTTTTCAAAGCATTTGAGGAGGTCGATGGAAAGCCAAAATATGTTCTAAATAATGTTAACCTTAAAATAGAAGACAGCGAATTTATCTGTATATTAGGCAAGAGCGGTTGCGGTAAGTCAACCCTGCTAAATTTGCTTGCGGGATATTTAAAGGTAGATGCAGGGCGTATTATGGTTAATGGTAAGGATATTGATGGTCCCTCTGAGCAAAGAGGAGTTGTATTTCAGCAGCATGCCCTGTTCCCTTGGTATACAGTGAAGCAGAATATTGAGTTTGGTCCAAAGCTTAAAAGACGAAAGGATGCAAAAAAAATTGCCGAGGAGCTTATATCACTAGTGGGCTTAAATGGATATGAAAAAAAGTATCCCGGAAGTCTTTCAGGAGGTATGGCACAAAGAGTTGGTATAGCCAGAGCTCTTGCCAATGACCCTGAAGTGCTTCTGATGGACGAACCTCTCGGCGCGCTGGATGCTATGATACGCCATAACATGAGATGTGAAATCATCAAGATATGGGAGAAAACAAAAAAGATAATAATCTTTATTACACATAGTATACCCGAAGCAGTATATCTTGCAGATAGAGTAGTACTATTGCGGGAGGGGCGTGTTGAACAGGATATAAGAATTGACATGAGTAGGCCAAGAGATATTAAATGTGATAAATTTCAAGAATATGTAGACTTTTTCGAAAAGGGCCTGACTGAAAATGATTCGGGCCAGTTAATTGCAGAGTAAGGGGGTACCTATCATGGCGCAGAATGAATTGTTATTAGTAAAGAACACAACTGAAAATCTCTTCACGCCTGTTGTTTCCAGAAGAACAGCCGCAATAAATAGATCGAAAAACAACAAGTGGTATAAGTTTTTTTCACTCATATGCTTCTTTTTGGTTTGGCAGTTCATCAGTAATCTGAATCAGGAGCATAATTGGTTTAATCCTGTGTTTTTGCCATCACCGTATATGGTACTTAAAACAGGCTATGCCTATATACAAAAGGGCACACTGTTTATTCATATAGGCGAAAGCTTTTTTAGAATGATTTCCGGTTTCATTTTGGGATTAATTATTTCTATTGTGGTAGGTGTAATGATAACCAGTTGGAAATGGTTTGATAACCTGCTAACACCGGTTTTGAACTTAATTGGGCCAATACCTGTGTTGGCATTTTTACCAATGTTTCTTATTTGGTTTGGTATTGGAGAAAACTCTAAAATCTCACTAATTGCTTATGCAACTTTTATCCCGATGCTGGGTTATGTAACAGACGGTATCAGAAACACTGATCCGTATTTAATCCGATCAGCAGTAAGTCTCGGAGCTAATAGGCTTCAGGTTTTCAGAAAAATAACTTTCAAATCAGCCCTGCCAAATATAATGACAGGTATGAAAGCTAGTCTCGCATTTACGTTTTCAGCTTTGGTTGTTGCTGAAATGATGGGAGCGTCATCAGGATTGGGCTTTATAATAATTGATTCAAAGAACTGGTTTAAGATGTCAGACATGTTTATGGCAGCAACACTTATAGGACTGGAATACACAGTTTTTAATGGCATACTGACAATTTTAGAGAACTTCCTTCTTAAGTGGAAAAAGGACGGAATATCTCACGCCGTAGAAGATTAGTCTTCTTAGGCAATATAAATTAGTATTTATTAAGGCTGCAGACTTAATATAAGATAAAAACTTTACTAAAAATACGTTATATTGGAGGGGTAAATTAATATGAAAGCAAGTAAAAAGGTATTAGGTTTATTGTTAGCGGGCTTTATGACAGTTGCGGCAATTACGGGGTGTACAAATTCCGGAGAAAAGACTGCAGCCTCAACAGAAAGTAGTAGTGCAGGATCGACAGTAGCAGTGGAATCAACTGCGGCTTCATCAAAGCCTAATGGTAATGAGACATCAGAATTAACGGTATATGGGGTTATAGATCCACAGATTTCTGCTCAGCAAATCATTGCTGATAAAAAAGGCTATTTTGCGGAGGAGGGGCTTAAGGTTACAAATAAGCTTATCCAATCAGGGGGAGATATATCTCCATTGATCTCAGGAAAAACTGCGAAGGTTTCATTTGAGTCTACATATACAGACATCGCATTAGCTGCTAACAATGTTGGAGTTAAAGTTGTTGCTACTGTTGCAGATATTGGAAACACTCAATGTGTTGTAGCTCGTAAGGGAGTGGAGATAAAATCAGCAAAAGACCTCGAAGGCAAAAAGATTGGAATTGCAGCCGGAGCAGGAGTACTCATTGCCATCAGAAACATGTGCAAGGAATTGGGTGTAGATGTAAATAAGATTAATTTTGTAATACTTTCACCATCTGATCAAATAGCAGCCTTTGATAAAGGAGATATTGATATAATGGCATGTTGGGAGCCCTGGGTATCAAATGCTGTGAAGCTTGGAGGAACTCTTCTGTTTAGCGGATTGAAATCATACCTCCCTGAAAAAACAGGTGATGTTAACTGGTTAAGCTTCTACACAACAATGCAGGTGACAGATGATTTCCTGAAGGCTAATCCCAATACAGTTGCATCCTTAGTAAAAGCCATTAAAAAAGCAACAGATTTCATAGCAGAAAACCCAGATGAAGCAGCAGAAATAATCGCAGCTGAACTGCAATTGGAAAAATCGCAGGTAAAAGAAATAATGGATAAAAACAAATATACAATGGAATACAATCAGGCGTTTGTCGATGCAAGTGTTTCAATGGCAGAATTCATGAAGGAAATGGGTAATATTCCGGAGGCTCCAAGCATCGATAAATATGCAGATCCAACTATTCTAAAGAGCGTATTCCCGGAACTTGTTACAGTAAAATAACCATAGCACCAGGGCAATAATCGGAGAAAATTATCCAACATTAAGCTATGAGGTGACAGGACATGTTTGATTTACTCATTACTCAGGCTGCTATTGTAAATGAAGACAGCATCATGAATGGATCTATAGCTGTAAAGGACGGGAAAATAGCTGAAATATTTTTTGGCAATCAGTCAATTGGGGCTAAGAAGACCCTGGACATTTCGGGGAAGTACATTTTTCCGGGATTAATAGACTGTCATGTGCACTTTAATGAGCCTGGGTACACCTGGAGAGAAAACTTTGAGACAGGCAGCCGTGCAGCAGCTCTAGGCGGAATCACAACGGTAATCGACATGCCAATGCTGAATAAACCGGCGGTTATGAACGCTGCAGCCTTTGAAAGCAAGCATTCTCTTATCAAAAATAGGTCGGCTGTTGATTTCGGGTTTTGGGGGGCATTGATCAATTCAAATCTGCAAGAACTGGAAGCACTTAATGAATATGGAGTCATTGCCTTCAAATGTTTTATGTGTGACCCTGGAGAGGATTACACTTCCCTGACTAAAGATGAAATCTATCGTGCGCTGTCTATTCTGAAAAATTTTAATGGCTTAGCAGGCTTTCATTGTGAGGATGATGAAATGGTTCAGAAATTGACTGCCGAAAAAATGAAGAATGGACAGCTATCACGCTTAGATTATTTAGAATCTCGTCCGGTAGAGGCCGAGCTGAAGGCTACTAGGGATTTAATTAATATCGCCGAAACTGTGAATTCAAGAATTCATATCTGCCATGTAAGTCACCCAGAGGTTGCCGAGGAAATAAAGCAGGCAAAACATCGTGGGGTTATGGTGACAGCTGAAACCTGCCTTCATTATCTTGTTTTTAGCGAGGAGACCTTGCTTGAAAAGGGAATGCTGTACAAGTGCTCTCCTCCATTAAGAAAAAAATCTGATGCGAGGAGACTATGGTCCTACGTTTGTGATGGAACAATTGATCTTATTTGTTCCGACCATTCTCCTGCTACTTGGAAGGAAAAAGAAGAGGGCGAGCTTGGAGCATTTGGAGCATGGGGAGGTATAAGCGGAGTACAGACTTCGGCACAGGGCTTGTACCATTTGGCAGTCAATAGTATGGGAGAAAGTCCTTGCCTTATTACAAGACTCATGAGTAAGAGACCTGCTGAGGTTTTCTCAGTGTATGGTAAAAAGGGCAGTATAGAAAAGGGCTTTGATGCTGACTTTACTGTATTTGATCCTCATATGGAGTGGGAGGTAAAAGGGGAAGAATTATTATACACAAACAAAATATCTGCTTTTACCGGAATGAAGGGAAAAGGAAAACCCATTATTACAATAGTGGGTGGAGAAATAGTAGCTCAGAATGGTGAAATATGCAACGGCTCACAGGGAAAGCTTGTGACTAGGGTTGATTAAAAGGAAGCGGGAGAATAATATGAGTTATCCAATGGATCTGTTAGCTACAAGAGCAGTTATAAAGCCGGGTTTATTTGCTGTAATTCCCAACGCTGGCTTGGTAAACAATGTAATACCCCGGAT
>JAEZIV010000311.1 GCA_023436515.1 Bacillota bacterium | reverse complement strand
TAAAGGTTATACGAAATGATGAGCTGACTGTTTCCGAGATCGAGGAGCTTCAGCCCTCACATATAATACTATCTCCCGGACCGGGAAGACCAATAGATGCCGGAATATGCGAGGAGGTAATCCGCTATTTTACCGGGAAAATACCACTTCTGGGAGTTTGTTTGGGACATCAGGCTATCTGTGAGGTGTTCGGCGCCACAATCTCCTACGCTCAGGAATTGATGCACGGCAAGAAAAGCACCATCCACATTGCAAACGGCAGCCAGTTATTCAAGGGCCTGCCTCCCATTATTGAAGGAGCCAGATACCACTCTCTTTCGATGGTCCGTGAAACACTTCCTGATGAGCTGCTTATAATTGCCGAGGCATGCAATGGTGAAATCATGGGAGTAAAGCACAGAGCCGCTGATGTTTATGGGGTCCAGTTCCATCCCGAATCAATACTTACCCCCAATGGCAGAATAATCCTAGAGAATTTTCTTGCCATAGGCACCATTACTCATACAGGAGACAGGAGGCTGACATTATGATACAGGAAGCAATTTACCAGATAATCAACAGACAGAACTTAGACCTTGAACAGACAAAAGCTGTTATGGAAGAAATAATGGAGGGCCGGGCTACAAATGCACAAATAGGAGCCTTTTTGACTGCCATGCGTATGAAGGGTGAAACAATAGATGAAATAACCGCCTGTGCAGCGGTAATGAGAGAAAAGTGCAACAAAATACACCCTGGCAGGGATGTACTGGATATTGTGGGAACCGGCGGTGATGAGGCCTATACCTTCAATATTTCTACCGTATCCTCCTTTGTAGTTGCGGCAGGGGGAGTTCCCGTTGCAAAGCACGGTAACAGATCAGTTTCAAGTAAATGCGGGAGTGCTGACCTGCTGGAGGCTCTGGGTGTAAATATTTCCCTTACAGCCCAACAAAGTGCCAGGGTACTTGAAAGTATCGGTATGTGCTTTATGTTCGCTCCTACCTACCATTCCTCTATGAAGTTTGCAGCACCTGTTCGCAAGGAATTATCTGTCCGTACAATATTTAACATATTAGGACCTCTGGCTAATCCTGCCGGAGCAAATATGCAGCTTTTAGGAGTATATGACGAAAACCTGGTGGAGCCTCTGGCAAGGGTTCTGTCAAATCTCGGGGTAAAACGGGCCATGGTGGTGCATGGGCATGATGGACTGGACGAGGCAACCCTTTGTGACACTACTACCATTTGCGAAGTCAGCGACGGAAAAATAAATAGCTTCTTCCTGAGTCCTGAACAGCTAGGTTTGAAAAAATGCCTGCCTGCTGACCTTGTAGGTGGCGACCCAAGTGAAAATGCGGTTATTGCAAGGGATATACTTAACGGAGGCAAAGGTCCTAAAAGGGATGTTGTTGTTTTAAATTCAGCCCTTTGTCTTTATATGTCCCATAACAGGGTAACTCTCAGAGAATGCGTAAGAATGGCAGAAGGCTTGATTGATTCAGGCGCTGCTCTGGAACAGCTGGAGAAGTTTATCAAGCTAACCAATTCCTTTGCAAGCTGAGTTAAGCTGCCTTGCCAGTTTTGTAGGAACCTTGCTGTCTAGCTTTATAACACTGTCAAGCGTGAGGTTGAAAGAAATATCAATAATAGATTAGGAGGTACCTAGCCCCTGGCACTTCTGTGAAGGAAATACTATCTCCCTTGAGGAAGTTTCCTTTATGCTCATTTCGTTGAAATGCCGGGCATGGTCATAAATATGATACTTGATGCTATAGTGAAGAAAACAATATCCCGTGTTGAAGCCTTAAAGTTGATTAAACCCCTTGAGGTAATTAAAAGAGAGGCTCTGGCAGCCCTTGAAAACGGCTCCTCTTCCTTTTCTTTTGAGAGGGCTCTGGAAAAAGATGATATAGCGTTCATATGTGAGATTAAGAGAGCCTCTCCCTCAAAAGGAATTATATCCGAAGACTTTCCATATCTTGAGCTTGCCCGAGAGTATGAGAAAGCAGGAGCAGCTGCAATCTCAGTGCTTACTGAGCCCTTCTTCTTTCTTGGCAGCGACACATATCTTAGGGAAATAAAGCAGTCTGTCGGTCTCCCCTTGCTCAGAAAGGATTTTACCATAGACCCCTACCAGATATATGAGGCCAAAGTCATCGGCGCCGATGCAATCCTGCTTATATGCGCACTGCTGGATACTGCAGCCCTTCGTGAATACATATCCATTGCCGACCAGCTTGGACTTTCCTGTCTTGTGGAAGCTCATGACGAGACCGAAGTGGAGTCTGCTCTCAAGGCCGGAGCAAGGCTTGTTGGTGTCAACAACAGAAATCTGAAGACTTTTGAGGTAAATATTGACACAAGCATTAGACTGAAAAAGCTTGTACCGGAAAACAAGCTTTTCGTTTCGGAAAGCGGTATTAAGACTCCTGAGGATATAGCAATGCTGAGAGCTAATGGGGCAAATGCTGTTCTCATTGGTGAAACTCTTATGAAAAGCGGTAATATCCAGAAAACCTTATCCGGGCTAATGGAAAGGGTGGATTAGTATGAAGCAGGCAAAAATAAAGCTCTGCGGACTCAGCAGAGAGCAGGATATTGAATATGTCAACGAGGCTCTTCCCGACTTTGCTGGCTTTGTATTCTCCAAAAGCAGGCGGCAGATAAACGCTGATACTGCCTATAGACTGAAGTCCTTGCTGGATCCTAGAATTGTGTCGGTGGGGGTTTTTGTCAATGAAGATATGGCATATATAAAAAGGCTTTGCCGCGAGGGTGTGATTGATTATGTTCAACTGCACGGAGACGAGGATACCGCCTATATTCAGAAGCTAAATGAGCTGCTCGAAAGGGGCAACTGCTCCAAAACCATTATTAAGGCTATTCGGGTAAAAACTAAACAGGATGTGACTTTTACTAAAATGCCGCCGGTTGATTACCTGCTACTGGATGCCTATTCAGAGGGTGTTTTCGGAGGCACAGGAAAGACCTTTGATTGGAGCCTTGTAGTC
>JAEZIV010000289.1 GCA_023436515.1 Bacillota bacterium | reverse complement strand
TTCCTGTGCTGCAGTAGCTATCTGATCAACACCCTTTCTAGCCTGTTCTAGTGCTACTAATGACTCATCTGAATCCTTTTGAATCACCCTGGCTCCAGTAAGGATTTTGATCATGTTTTCTTCAATAATGTTAAGATTATGTGTTGTCTTTTTTGCTTTTTCTGCCTCTGCGAAGGAGTTTTTACTGGAAAGGTCGGTATCGGAGGAAACCCTCTGAATCTGGTTTTGTATGCCTCTGACAAGATCCTTGATTTTGTCAGTGTTTTCTGCGGATTCATTTGCAAGAGCCCTTATATCTCCGGCGACTACCGAAAAGCCCCTGCCAAATTCGCCTGCTCGTGCAGCTTCAATGGAACCGTTTACAGCCAGCATGTTGGTTTGAATAGTGACATTCACTATAGCATCCACTATTTTATCAATTCGTCTGGTAGTCTCCTCCAGGCTCTTGATATTTTTTGCTGCTACCAGAGAGGACTGTGCAGAGGAGAAAATGCCTGCGATCATGTTATCTACTGCAGTTTTATTAGTCTCCAAAAGTTTTTGGAGTTCGGTAATCTTTTCTCCTGAGATACCTGCCCTCTCGTTCATTTGCTTTGCTGCCACCGCAAGCCTCTCAGCCAGAATGGCCGCTTTATCAGTCAGCTCTGCTTGTGCCTGAGCTCCTGAAGATATCTGCTGCATAGCTCTTAATATTTCTCCTGCTGTAGAGTTTGCTTCCTCTACATTTGCTGACAATTCCTCTGACGCTGCAGCCAACGATTCTGAGGATTTCTGAGCATCGGTTGAAATTTTCAGGTCTTCAGCCATCTGAGCCAGATCACCAGCACCTGCATTTAACTCATTAAAAGCCTTATTCTGCATCTGTATGGACTTCTCTACCTCTTCAGCAGCACTGCTTTGCTGTTCAGCAGCAGCAGCGATCTGTTCGGCTATTGAAAGAAATTCACCCGCTCCTTTATTTGCATCCACAGCGTTTTCTGATACCTCTGCAACACCTTTCTGAACCAAAAGAATTTCTTCATTTATTTTTATTAGGTCAGCAGTGGTCTTCTTTGCTTTCTCAACTTCATCGTTTGCAGCCATACCTGCATTTTCGATATCAACTACCACTACCTTAACATTTTCCTGTATTTCATTTACAAGCTCCCTTATATTTCTAGCAGATTTCTCAGAGGTTTCTGCAAGATTTCTGACTTCATCAGCCACAACTGCAAAACCTTTTCCATGTTCACCGGCTCTTGCAGCTTCGATTGCAGCATTTAAAGCAAGAAGGTTTGTTTGATCCGCAATTCTCACCACTGCTTGGACTATTTCTCCAACTTCGTTAGACTGCTTTTCAAGTTCTCCCACCAGTTTTACAGATTCAAGGTTGGTATCTGCAGAATCCTTAATACCTTTAATCATCAGCTCTATATCACTTGAGGTATTTTCAATGAGCTCCTTTGCAGCATCGACTCTTTCCATAGAGTCCTTTGCATTTCTTTCTGCAGTAACCGACGCCTTATCAACCTGATTTATTGCAGCTCTTGATTCTTCAGCAGCAGAGGAAGCTTCATTGGCACCCTTGGCAATCTGCTGCATGGTGGCACCCAATTCTTCAGCTGCACTGCTTGCTTCTTCAATCCCTGAAGCAAGCTGCTCTGTAGCTACTGCAATTCTTTCAGCCAATTGCTGCTGCTTTGCCAAGGTTCTGGCCTTTACCTTATCCTGTGCCTGCTTTCTAGCAAGTTCTCTCTTTCTCTCCATTTCATCTGTTGCAGATACTGAGGAATGTGTGGAGACTCTTTCCATTTTGCCGCTTGAAGGCTTTGCAAGCTTTTTTTCCATAATAAAATAACCCCCTGAAATTTAACTGTTTGTGTTAGGAATTTTATCTGATAAAATGTTGCAAAATACAATTGGTACTTCAATTTGTATTTTAACGCACATAATCATCCACTAAAAACTCTTAGGACCCTAGAATTTCTTTCTTGTACTCCGGATAGTAAATAATGTAGTACATATTTACACCATCCCCCGTAAGCTCTTTTCCCAGATAACCATCCTGATATAATGGAACAATCTTCTGACGCAGTTGATCAATACTGCATATGATGTTGCTCTGAATAAGTAGTTTATGTATTTCTGCTAAAGTGTTTATCTCTGATTCACTGTCTTTTATACACCTTAGTAATTCTTCCTCTGTTAACTGAATCATCATCTTCCCCCAAACTTAGCCAATATGCCAAAGGTTTATATTTATCAATTTATGCTTTAAACTTATTCAAATTCTTTACGACAATCTCTTCTTTATACGGCTTTACTATAAAACCCTTTGCTCCGCTCATAATCGCCCTTTGTACGTAGGACTCCTGGCCCATTGCTGACACCATTATAACCGCAGACTTAACATCCAATTTACTGATTTCTTTCATACATTCAAGACCGTCCATTTCAGGCATCGTAATATCCAGCGTTATAATATCCGGCTTTAGAGCAATAATCTTCTCAAGAGCTTCTTTCCCATTTTCTGCCTCACCAACAACTTCGAAACCATTTCTTTCTAGCATTTGCTTTAACTGTATCCTTATAAAGGCAGCATCATCTACAATTAATACTGATGTCATAAAAATCCTTTCCAACTCCAGCAAGTTCTGTAGTCTCTGTTTAATTTGTTTCTTTATATACTTCATGTAACATTTATTATGCAATTTATGTTACCTAACTTATAAAGAATAAGCATTAAAATATTCAATATAACAATTTACATATTATCGATTAATAACCAAAATATTAACGATTAAATAAAACAAATTGATACAAATATTATCGTAGGTATGCAATATTCTTTGTGTCATCAGGTATAATTTTAGAATTAATCTGCTTCTGTTTAAAAATCATTCACTTTTTATGTTGACTCAATAGACATATAATTACGAATATTGATTATTTTGGCCTGGATGATTTTATTCCTGTAGTAAGCCCTTCCTTTGAAAATCTAAATAATGTAACAATTTTTAAGATATTAGATATGCATTTAGTATCATATCCAATGTCGAAAGCAAGCGTTCTTTTAAATCAAAATTATACTTTCGCATTCTCCATTTTAGAGTTATTTCTCTACAAGAACCTAAAATAATATCACTGAGATTTTCACAATCTGTATTTAGATTAAATTCACCTGAATATACACCTTCTTTCACAATATTGATTAAAATAGCTGAACGATACTCAAATATCTCACTAATCTTAGCAGCAAGGTTAGCTTCATTTCTAAAAACCTCGAAAGAGTTGTATATGGCAGTCATCTCCGGATAATTTTGATAATATTCAGCAAACCTTGAGATAAAAAACCTAATTGAATCCGCACAAGAGAGTTCCTTCAGTTCTATCGTCTGCTTAATATCCTCATCAAATTTTGAGTAATAATCTAATACAGCGAGGACCACTTCGTCTTTACTTCTGAAGTGCTTGTACAAAGTACCTTCAGCAATACCTTCTCTCACGCTGATTTCCTTAATTGACAACCCTTGAAAGCCTAAATTGTCTATAATGTCTATAGCTGACAAAATAATACTTTCCTTACGATTAATTATTTTTCTCAAATAAGTATCACTCCTATCTAGTGAGCGTTCACTCGCTTATTTTTTAATTATCTAGATTATATAGGGTTATGGTCCTGTTTGTCAAGTATTGAATCTTTTTGTTATATTTTGTTGAATTACCATTATTAACACGCTACAAATCATTAAGGTTATAGGTTACAGTAAATTAGCAGCAGTTTGGGGCTATTCTTAAGCAATCATTAAGCAGATATGTTAATTGGGTGTAAAAATCCAACCCACGTAGGTTTTGCTTCTTGCTGCGGTGGAGAACTTACAGAATCTCTTGGTTATCTGAATCAGAGGTATACCCTACCTTACAAAGAAACTGAAGAAAACTTAATATATTACAAGGTTACTATAAAGTTATGAAACCCTCCAAATTGATGCTAGTGCATTACATCAATTTAGAGGGTTTCATTTTAGTCTCGATATGAATTTTAAAGTCATAAACAAGGTGCTGGGTCAAGTATTTTTTTCAATTAATCCTTAATTATCATTTATTATGTATAAATAATGCAAAATTCGAGCCATTGCTATTCCCTAACACAGCTTGATTATTTGCCGCGTACTTTATTGGTACATAAATATTCTTTTATGCCCAAAAAACCTCTACTGTCTACCACTAAAAAGACCTACAACCTCTTCAGGTTCT
Source organism: Bacillota bacterium (assembly GCA_023436515.1). Classification (GTDB taxonomy): domain Bacteria; phylum Bacillota; class Clostridia; order Acetivibrionales; family DSM-1351; genus Ruminiclostridium. The sequence goes on along the minus strand of JAEZIV010000289.1, from coordinate 804 downwards.
TCGGACGGGCTTTATGTTTTCTAATTCTGTCATAAACCTGCCAATATATTCTTTTCTCGTTATATTGCGTCCTTTGTTCCTTTTCCTCATTTTTATAACCAATATAAGCTATACCTAAAGGCAAAACGTGCTCGGGAAGACCCATTATCTCGGATACTGATTTTACAAATGGTTCAACTCCGTATACTCCTATCCAAAGAGAGCCTAGATTAATGGCCGTTGCAGCAAGTAGAATGTTTTCCATTGCCGCACTACAATCCTGCACCCACATTTGCTTGGTATTCCTACAAAGATGAGTATTTCCGCATACAACAATTGCACAGGGCGCGTTGTACCTTGCCATAGGCAGCTTTTCTCTTATCTCTCCGAGTATTTCACTTTCTGTCACAACAATGATTTCCCAGGGCTGCGTGTTACATGCTGAGGGTGCTGACATAGCCGCCTTTAGAAGATATTCAATAATGTCGTTATCTATCGGTGTATCCTTAAAAGAGCGTATACTTCTGCGCTTCGTAAAGATTTGCAATAACTCATCGTACACTAAACTTCCCTCCTAAATAGCTTCATTTGCATTATAGTCCATTAATAACATACAGGTTACAAATAATACTATATCGGAAAGATTGCTATGTCAAGCTTCACCCCTACTGCCATACCAGTTACAGGACTAGAGATCTTTTTGCTATCCCCGGTAAAAAACTATAAAACACCCTTTATGAAGCCTCATCAAGTGGCTGAATATTCCGGGATATATCAGCCCTCTTTTCTTGTTGTGAAAGCAGAAGCTCCCTCCTTCGTCCCAAA
>JAEZIV010000187.1 GCA_023436515.1 Bacillota bacterium | reverse complement strand
CAAGGAAGGCGATAACAAATTCTATTCAGGTAGGGCAGGTGCTACAATCACCAACTCCATAAAAGAATATGAATTCAATAAAACATATCCTGATAAAAAAATCGACGAATGTGTGAAAATTATTAAGATGTGGCCTTCTGAAGATGGCAATAGGTATCAGTATGTAGATGGTGCATCATCTTCTGAGAGTTATTTCAATGCAAAAGTTGATGACAAAAAAATGGATAGAATTATGAGACTATACGATTACCTGCTTTCAGACGAGGGTAAGGCATATTATCAGTATGGTGTCGAAGGTGTTGACTATGTTAGAGAAGGTGACAAGATAGTTTATAAACAGGATGGTAAGGATGTTGAAGTACCAGACACTGATCTGGAAAAGAAATACGCTTCAAAAAAGAGTATTGGTAATCTTGTATCATGGGGCAGTGACTTTTACTGGGATCCTACAAATTCAAGTGCTTTAACTACTCCACGTTCATTTAATATGGCTCTTAATTATATCGACTGGGGTCTGAAGAATTTGAAAATAGCTGATTATAATCTTGCTTTAACTTTCTTATCTACTCCAGCAAAGGATAAATTTACACTCTCAATCAATGACGACATTATAAAAGCTATGTACGATAGCAGGCCAATTGAACAACAATGGGCTGATATAGTCAAAGGATATGAGGCTAAGGGACTGAATGACGTAATTAAAGAAGTAAATGAAGAGGCAGCTAAATTAGGCATCAAATAGGCTAGTTTACTAAGCTGAAAAATCATAGTACGACGGGGACTATTATTTATAGTAGTTCCCGTAATACTATACGAAGGAAGGTATACGATGAAAAATGATAATAGATTCCCAAAACTATTTATAACTGATCTGGATGGCACGGCTCTTGGAGGGTTTAGTCCCTATTCCAGATTCCCGGATGTTTTTTCAGCTTTTTTAGACAAGCTGGATGAGCGCGGATGTAAATGGGCTACAAACACTGCATGGGAGGCTCACCCTCAGATTGACTTGATTAAAGGCAGCACCATGAAAAGCATTCCTGCTTATGTATCCGGTGCAGTTAGTCTTGAACTTTGTATCCTAAAGGGTGATAAGCTAGAAATGGTTCAGCCATATTCAGACAATATGCAGGAAAAGCTGGAGAAGGTTCATCAATCCTGTATGAACGCATTCATAAAAGATATATGCTCAAAATTTGATTCGATTTTTATATCATATAATAAATCTTGGTTTGCATTCACACCTAAAGAGGAACTAGTTGAGGAGTTGTATACATATGTTGAAGAAAAATATACAGATAGGTCAGAACTAACAATTCAACTAGTACGTGATGAAAAAAGAATAATTGCACTTCCTGCTTTTCTTACAAAGGATGTTGTTGTAAAAGAAATACTAAAACTTATGGATTTAACGCCTGAAGATGTTATTGTAGCTGGTGATATGGAGATGGACCTCAGTATGATGTCTCCTGATGTGTCAAAATACTACATATGTCCGAATAATGCGTGCCAGGCGGTTAAAAAGCATGTGCTCGAGATGGGAGGCGTAGTCGGGAGCTTGGATTATGGACCTGGGATTGTTGAAGCATTCAATAGATTAGCAAAAATAAACGGGTGGGATTGGGAGTAAACCCTTTAACAATCAAATTTATCGTTTAGTGCAAGTGCATATAAGACTGGAGGAAGTAGTAGTATGAAACAAGTTACAGCTGTATTGGTAGGTGCAGGCCAAAGAGGAGGACATGCATATGCAAGGTATGCACTCAATCATCCAGATGAACTGCGCTTTGTTGCAGTAGCAGAGCCAGATGACGAAAGAAGACAGATATTTAAGGAACAACATAAAATTGCAGATGATATGTGCTTTTCAAGCTGGGAACAACTAGTTAATAAGCCTAAGCTGGCAGATGCCATGCTGATTTGTACTCAGGACAGGATGCACTTTTATCCTACTATCAATGCATTGGAGAAAGGATATCATGTGCTGCTAGAAAAGCCGATGTCTCCCGATCCCAAGGAATGTATAACTATGGGTGAATATGCCACTAAATACGACAGGGTTTTCACAATTTGTCATGTACTAAGATACTCACCTTTTTTTGGTACTATTAAGAAGCTATTGGACTGTGAGAGAATCGGAAAACTGATATCCATACAGCATAATGAGAATGTTGGCTACTGGCATCAGGCACATAGTTTTGTAAGAGGTAGCTGGCGTAACTCAAAGGAGTCAAGTCCTATGATACTTGCGAAGTGCTGTCATGATATGGATATTCTCCTCTGGCTAGCAGGTGCTGAATGTACATATATATCTTCTTTTGGATCGTTGTCTCACTTTAAAATGGAAAATGCGCCTGCAGGAGCTCCTAAGAGATGTCTAGATGGTTGTCCTGTAGCAGCAGAGTGCCAATACTATGCACCCAGACAGTACTTAGGAGAAAATACAGATTGGCCAACGGCATCAATTAGCAATGATTTGAGTATTGAAGCAAGAACCAAGGCATTAAAGGAAGGACCTTATGGAAGGTGTGTTTACCACTGCGACAATAATGTAGTTGACCATCAGGTAGTCAATATTGAGTTTGCAAATAGTGTCACAGCAGCCTTTACCATGTCTGCTTTTACTAATGAATCTGATAGGACAATCAAGCTTATGGGGACTAGAGGAGAAATTAGGGGAGCTATGGAAAAAGGTGAGATTGAAATTACAGATTTTCTTACTGGGAAAAAAGAAATTATTATCAAAGAGCATACCGAGAGTTCTCATGGCGGCGGAGATGATGGTATAATGCGTGATTTTACGCAGCTTGTTAGAAGTGATAATGGTGGTGTGGGACTCACTTCGGCAGATATCTCAGTACAAAGTCACATAATGGCGTTCGCAGCTGAAAAATCCAGAATAGATAAAGAAGTTATAGATATTAAAAAATTTATAAATGAATTAAGAGAATAAATAAAATAAAGATAGATTGAAAGGAATTGTAATGCCAATAGAGGTTATAGTTATTAGGTTAATTACAGCGGCAATACTTGGTGGACTAATAGGTATGGAAAGAGAAAACCGAAGGCGGGCTGCTGGATTCAGGACTCATATACTTGTTTCGGTGGGGGCAGCCCTAGCAATGGTGTCTTCCGAGTATATTTTTAATCTTTATAAGGGTGTTACAAATCTTGATCCTGCAAGACTAGGGGCTCAAGTCATAAGTGGAATAGGCTTTTTGGGTGCAGGAACGATTATTAGAGAAGGGCCAAATGTACAGGGGCTGACTACGGCCGCCACTTTGTGGGCTGTATCATGTGTTGGAATTGCTGCGGGTATTGGTTTTTATGAAGCTGCTATTGTGGCTACGGTAATAATATATTTGACCTTGGTTGTACTAAGAAAGTTTGAAAATGTAATAAATAAGTCGGATAGCACTATTAAATTAAGTATGAAAGTAGCACAATCGTCAGAACAATTTGTAAAGGTAAATTCTCTAATAAAGAGTACAAGAACCACAGTAACAAAAATGGATATTATTACTCAGCCGGAAAATAGTGTATTTTTGCAGGTTGTTTTAAAAACTCCCAAGAGACATAAAGAGAAATTATTGAGAGATATTCTGAACTTAAAAGATGAGAACATTAGCATTATATAATAAAACATTGCCATTAAGGGGGATAAAAA
>JAEZIV010000088.1 GCA_023436515.1 Bacillota bacterium | reverse complement strand
GGTTTATATACCTTATAAGGAGGTTCAACCATTCATATGTATTGGTAACGTAAATGATATTGAATATAAAATGTATGACGGTATGAGTAATGTAAAAATAAAAGATCTTTTACCTGTTGACATCGCTTTTGACATGAATATGCACATTCTGTCCTTCAGCCCAGGAGGCTGCCATCCCTTTGTTGAAACCCATGTACAAGAGCATGGTGCTTATGTACTGGAGGGAGAAGGAATGTATTTACTAAATGATAAATGGATGGGTATAAAAAAGGACGATTTTATCTGGTTTGGCCCTTATGTGCCTCAATGTGCCTATGGTGTTGGAACCCAACCATTTACCTATATATATTCCAAAGATTGCAATCGTGATGTTAACTTGTAGATAAGGGAGGATATCAAAATGAAATTAGTAATATTAGAGCCTCTAGGAGTAGGAGAGGATAAGCTTCTGGACATGACAACCCGGATGCTTCAAGATAGAATGCAAGTAGTATATTACAATACCAGGGCCGAGGATAGGGACACGCTGATTGAAAGAAGCATGGATGCTGATGCTGTAGTATTGACCAATTTCAAATATGGAAGAGATGTAATTGAACACTGTCCCAAGCTTAAGATGATTTGTGTTGCCTTTACCGGAGTGGACCATGTAGATTTGGAATATTGCCGTACAAGAGGCATTACTGTATGTAATTGTGCCGGTTATTCCACTGTAGCTGTGGCTGATCTTGTTTTTGGCATGATATTGTCCTTATACCGTCGTATTATTCCCTGTAATAAGGCAGTCAGACTAGGTTTGACTAAGGCCGGGCTGGTAGGCTTTGAGCTGGAGGGTAAAAAATTTGGAATTATCGGAACTGGTGCCATAGGAATGAGGACCGCAGCAATTGCCAAAGCCTTCGGATGCGAAGTTTATGGGTACAGCCGCTCAGTTAAAAAAGATGCGGGAATAAACTATGTGGATTTAAGCACATTGCTTTCAACCTGTGATATAGTATCTCTTCATGTCCCCTTAACTGCAGAAACTAAAGGGTTGATAAATGCAGAAAAGCTTCAGCTAATGAAAAAGGGGGCTATTTTGATAAATACTGCAAGGGGCCCTGTTGTGGACAGTCAGGCACTTGCTGATGCATTGAAAGACGGCTTGATTGCAGGTGCAGGAATTGATGTGTTTGAGGTAGAGCCGCCTGTCCCTGAAAGTCATCCTCTGTTTTTGGCACCAAATACTGTTGTAACACCCCATGTGGCGTTTGCTACCAATGAGTCACTTGAAAAACGAGCAGTAATCGTGATGAATAATATTGACATGTGGCTTAAAGGAATACCGCAGAACGTGGTTTAATCAAGGAGATCTTCTATATGATAAAAGGCGCTAAAATTGATAATCTTGAGAATTGGATTAAGCAAATTAATGAGTTTAATTCCACGCCTGAATTCGGAACAACAAGGGTGCTTTTTACACCTGCTGAAATTCAAGCTAGGAACTATATAAAAGCTGAAATGGAAAAGTTGAACATGAGCGTTCATGAGGATGCCATAGGGAATATTTTTGCTGTTCTCGAGGGCCGAGAACCTCAGCTTGAGCCGGTTTGGACCGGCTCTCATATTGATACGGTTCTGAATGCCGGTATGTTTGATGGAGTTGTAGGTGTCGTTGGAGGACTAGAAGCCCTAAGACTCATAATGGAGATGGGTGAAAGGCCCAAAAGGAGCATCGTACTTGTTGTATATACTTCTGAAGAACCTACCAGATTTGGACTCTCCTGCCTGGGCAGCAGAGCATTGGCTGGAAAGCTTTCAAGTGAGGACGCAGACCAATTAGTGGATAAGGAACAAATTTCGCTGGCGGCTGTTCTTAATTCATTGGGATATGACCGGAATGATTTTGATAAAATAGCGTTGACAAGAGGTAAGGTATACGGTGCAGTTGAACTGCATATAGAACAAAGTAATACACTGGATACAGAGGGTGTAGCTATTGGAATTGTCAAGGCTATATGTGCTCCTACAAATTATTTGGTAGAGGTTCAGGGCTGCCAGTCCCATGCAGGTGGAACCTCCATGGCAGAAAGAAGGGACGCCTATATGGCCGCCTGTGAAAGTGCCTTGGCTCTCGAAAAACTGGCCAAGGAGTATCAGAGCGAATATACAACTGTAACAGTAGGCTGGGTTGATGTTATACCAAATGCGGTAAATGTCATACCGGGTACAGTTAAGTTTTCTATTGATATAAGAGATGTAGATTTTCAGTCTAAAAATATTCTAATAAGCAAATTAACTAAAGAAATAGCAGAGATTGAGAAAAAGAGAGACTTGAAGATAAGCCTGTTGCAGCAAAATCATGACAAGCCAATGAAATGTGATGAGAAGATTATTGAGATCATCCAGAAGGCTTGTATTCAGAGGGGAGTTGAATATCGTATGATGATAAGCGGCGCTTATCATGATTCATTATTCATAGGAGAGATTGCACCTGTAGCTATGATTTTTGTTCCGAGTAAAAACGGAATAAGCCATAGTCCTGATGAATGGACAGATTTTGAGGATATTGCTCTGGGAGTGGATATTCTGGCAGGCACTCTATTAACGATGGCTAATAC
>JAEZIV010000058.1 GCA_023436515.1 Bacillota bacterium | reverse complement strand
ATGTAGACCTGTACAGCTCACCAACAGAAGGAACGCCCGGGGTGTTTTAGGGGGGGGTACTGCTTCGGTACCAGAATCAAAGGCCTACTTTTATAGTTGTAGGCTAATTGGAAGCATATTTTAATTTTTCAGAGGCCTGTTTGACCTCCATAGCAAGATTATCAGACTTATAATGACTAAGGAAATTACAAATCCCAATATAATGTTTAACCCTAACGGCATCCCTACTGCGCCTGAATTTTGGCTGCCTCCTTCCAGGCTTTTGTAAACAAATGTATCAATAATCTCTGAAGTTTTGTATTTTGAAGGTGCAAATAATGTACGCAGCTTGTCTAGCTCATTAATCGGCATAATAATAATGCTGAGAATTGTATGAGTCAATACCGGTACCCATATAGATTTTGTTATAATGTATAAAATACCAAATAACAATCCTAGTATAAAAGCATACACTCCAAAAAGCACTTCCCTATTCAAAATTCCAAATAATAATGCTTGAGCTATAATAGCTGCCCATATAGGCATTTCTGTTCTAAGCTTATTAAGAACAAGCCCCCTAAATAGTATTTCTTCAAAGAACGGGATAATTACTCCTATAGTTATAGTTGCTATAATATTAACCAAGAGTGTATTCCTGATTATCATTATGGAGCCATAACTCCCAAACATATCAAAAAGGCTTGAAAGCTGTTTCTTATGTATTAATTCATTCAACACTCTGTTATATAGTATTAATATACATAGTAAAGCTGAAAAGACTCCGATAAGAATGCCTATAAAAATATTTTTTACTCCTGCTTTTGCGAATCCATAGTTTTCTGTTATTCTCTCTTTAAAGGCAAATTTATAGAGGAAGTAATATATCAGCATTGAGAGAACTATCGGAATAACCATCATTAAGCTGGTATCTATCTGCCTTACAAATAGATACCCTCCCCATGTTTTGGGGTCAGAATAATCCGGTTCGAAGTGTAATAACCCTTCTCCCATTACTTTAGTGGCAATTAGCCTTAAAGCCATGTAAGTAATTGTTAACAATATACACCAAAATACACTTTTAATACACTTTAACATAAACCGCTCCATTGCTCATACAGTTTAAAATCATCCTACACAAATATACACCAACGAACTCCGTATTTGTCGATCAAATCAACCATCATCGCACTATAATCACAAGGGCCTAAGTGATAAAGAATTTCCGCGCTTTCTTTAAGTGTATTATACGCTTTTTGAACCAAATCTTCTTTACCTTCCCCAAAATGTAAGCAAAATTGCATTGTAGTGCCTGTGATTCTATCTTCGTCTTTAAGTGCTTCCGATATGGCCAATATCTGCCCGTATACATTCAGCTCGGCATGCATATAAGTTCCATCGGAGTGAGGATAGCTTGCCACCACTTCAGCATCAAAGGCTTTCTTAATTTTGATTATTTAATCTTCATTAATAATATATGAAGCGAATACTTCACTTAATCTCACTTTATATCTACCTTCGCCATAGGTATAGCGCTTTCCATAGCAATTGTTAATGCCAATAACGGGTCTATAGCATCCTTTCCCGATATAATGCCCTCTTGAATTGCCATACCAAACATAATAGGCCACTCATTAGGAGAGGCACAATAATACTCTGCTATAGGAAGAAATTTGGGCCACAGGTTTTTGACATAATTATAGGGAATATCACCCGGCTTATGTGGGTCAGGAACTCTTGGTATTCCATAGCTATCACTGCCTACAGTATTTGATACATGGGCAAAAATTTCAAGAATATCAATCATCTTTGTTATTCCTAAATAATGTACAGCTCCGGCTGACAGTGCCCAAACTGAATATTGATTTTCTACAAGAGGTTGGTTTACCATATCTCCAAAATAGTATTTCTTTTTATTTTTATCTTCTACAATTGCAAATACTTGATTTTCATTCAACCCCTTCATTTCGATAAACTCTTTTCGTAGGCTGGCCTGGCAGGAATAACCTGCTAAAGAACCAAGTATGCACATAAAAGATTCAATATGTACGCCTTTTGAATCCTTCATTCCGTTAATCAAGTAGTTATAAACTTCCTTGGCGCCTATTCTAGCACCTAATAGGGTATCTTCATTTGGCTTGTCATTGATTGATTCTGAAATAGCCTCAGCTCCTTTATCCTTATCATTCTGCTTTTCATTTTCATCTTTCGGATTCTTATTTTTCTTAAAAAAAGGTAGTCTCATTATCCATTCTCCCTTAAGGGTATATGTAAAATCTTTCATATCCTATACAAATCATCATTACAGATACACATTGCTGTAAATCAATGCCTGCATTTGTCGGTTGAATCGCCATAACATGCTTCTCACCATAAACCTACTAGAGACGCATCTGGAGCTTCAATTGTTTACTAATCCACGCTTCATTTATTTACATATGGTCGCTCGTCAATGACATAAACTAAATGACCTTTATATTCGCTAAATCCAATAGATTTATGAAACTCTTCTTCACCATCTTCAACAATATAAAGATTAATGAAGGAAGCCCCCATATTTCTCCCAGTTATTATCTCTTTTGATAAAACCGGTTTATCCGTCTTAAATCATTTTTTATTATTCCAACTTCCCATTATAGCCATAACACTAATCTCTTATATTTTACAATAATCATCGTTCCATAGCTGAACTTCAATATAATGATGCTTTTTTGTGATTTCATCCATATATTCATTAATAGTGCCTGTATACTCACAAAGTGAACTTAATAACATATCTTTTGTAAAAACAGATATGTTTCCGCTTCTTTCTAATTTTGCGCCGCTATCCCCATAGGTAAAGCTTATATATTCAGAAGGAATATTACTCAATAAAATTTTAGTAATTGTGCCTTTGTCAAACCAATTATATAAGTAATCACTACCTTGCAGAACAAAAGATAATGGGTGCTCAACTTTTGGTTTGCCGCCAAGAGATATGAATATTTCATACAATAGTGCATCCTGCTTGATTCTAAGAGTGTAATAATTTTCAAAATCTGCAAAACGCCAAAAAGCAGTTGTGTTAGGGTTGGTTGCTGCCATATCTTTTGCTAATAAAAAGGCCTCTTCCTTTGGAAGCCTAACGATATTCTTTAGTGGTATGCAATTTGGATGACAATAGTTCACAATATATAATTCATCAATATTAATCATAATTAAACTTCCCTCAGATAATTTTTCATAGCACCTCAAGTGAAAATTCAGTTAAATATTTCCAGTATTATGGTCGTCCCTTTTCTCTATGCGTTTTTACCCAACCTCACCCACTAATACATCCCATCCCAACAACACATCTTTCCTGTATTTTACTATAATTAATAAAATTTGAAAACAAAATGTCGAATATTTGCAAACTTATTCCAGGAAGCATACTATTTATCCCTTCTATTTTTTAGCCCCTAGCATTCTCCCCACAAAAAAAGCCGAGCACTAAATTTTACTTTAGTGCCCAGCTTGTTTTGTTACTTCAAGTTCTTCATGTTACCTTATCTAGTAAATCTAATAAGCAGATTATATAAAATCTGTGCAAACTCAGATCTCTTAGATATACCGGTTGGTCTTATATTATTGTTTGATCCGGTAAGAATACCATTGGAGGTAAAGTAGTTAATTCCTTCAAGCGCCCATGGTGCGACATCCTGTACGTCACTGAAATCTGAAGCCTTCTTACCTGAACCCTCCGGTAATTGATTTGTAGCTTTCATGTAGTTATAGAATAGCACCATCATTTCTTGTCTACTTATCTCCTTTTCAGGGTCGAACTTATTGTTTCCTACTCCACTGCTTATTCCAAGCTGCTTAGCAGCTGCAGCGTAACCTTCATAATAGCTGCCCGGCTTCACATCAGAGAAGTTGTCCCCTGTCATAGGTTTAATTCCGTAAGCCTTGGACAGCATAGTAATAAACTGTCCTCTGGTAACGCTTTGCTCCAATCCGAATACATCCTTATCAATACCGCTGGTTATTCCTCTTGCGGCTATAAAGTTTACCGCATTACTGTACCATTGTCCATCCACTACATCTTTGAAATCCACCTTATTATACCCTAGTACGAAGATACCGGCTGTAGGAAGGGCCAAATTTACAGTATTGCTTTCAGAATCATAATGGCCTCTCAGCACTTCTCTTTCGCCTGTTTCAGATATACCGTACACTACAATTGAGAATGGATTTTCGTTAGCCTTTAATGCGTATGGCACTGTTACCCTTGCATACCCTTCACCAAAGCTTTTTACACTCTTTCCGTTACTTATAACTTCCAGATTGTATACTGGTCTGTTTTCCAATATAGGCTTTAATTCTGCTGCCTTATTAGCATTTGACTGGAGAACGCTCTGAGCATCAGTCTTTTCAATAATAATTGCAATTTCGCTAGAAACCTCTTTGCTTTGTGCTATAGCATTTAAAGCTTTACTATCTAATTTTGTATCTGCTACATCTGAAACTATTTGAAGCTCTAGCTTTTCTACTGCTGCCAGTTTTTCTAATGATGCCTTACTCAACTGAACGTCGGTAGATGTTGACCCTGAAGTATTCTGAAGCTTTAACACAAGTATTTGTGTTACAACTGTATCCTTATCTTCAGCCTTTATCTTTTCGGTAGCCTTTGCTGACTCTTCTATTAGTTTCTCAATAACTTTATCATCAATCTTCGCTACTGCATCGCCATCCTTTACCAACACATCAACTTCTGCACTCGTACTAATCTTATTGTTTTCCTGTATTTCAGGTACAACAGGCTTAGGTGTAGGCTCTGGAGTTGATGGAGTTGATGGAGCTGGAGGGGTCGAACCAGTGTAAACCCTCACATTAAACTCTTTAATTCTAAGAATACTGCTTGGCAATGTAGCCGGTGATGTCAATTGTTGCGCTAAAGGTGCAATTTCATCTTCAACTAAAGTACCCTTGGTTGCTACACTAATAGTCGTTGCAGGCATTAACACCGCTTGTACCTTTGCAGTGCCTTCTGCTAGTGCATATATAGTACCATCTGCACCTACTCGTGCTACATTTGGATTAGTCGAAATGTATTTAACTACCATTTCATCTCTTAGTGCTGCTTTTTCTCCATCAACTGCCCCTTTGTAGGAAATGTTATGTTTTATTTTGTCAGTAGTTCCTTTTTGGACGTTCATGTTGTCAATGCTAAAGTCAGTTACTTCAGACATAACCTCAAGAGCCCTTGAGGGAGCACTTCTCACAACTGCTATTTCGTCCTTAATGGCTCCCACACCAACTTTTAACTGAGCTATTTCCTTACTCCCTTGGATTGGCTGCCCATCTTCAGCTTCTACTTCGCTGAAATATGAGTCCGGTATCTCTATTTCTCTTGAGAAATAAGAGCTTTCTCCCTGTTTCAAGGTGACCGGCACAAAATCAATAGTATTATCAGCAACACTGACTTCAACATTCAGAGTATCATCCTGATTTCCGGCATTGGTTATAGTACCGTCCAGTATTATTTTCCCGATACCTGTGAACTCATACCTCAAATCTGAAATCTCCGGAACTGCCTCAAAGGTAAATGCCTTTTGAGCCACAAAGCTTTGCTCTAATCCATCACTGTCAACATATTTAAGAACTGCCTTTATGCTGACATCGCCATTATTTTCCGGTAGCTCATAGAGTATTTGAGCATTAAACTCATCTCCTCCCACAAGAGTAGACTTGATTCCCTTAATAGCAGACTCAGATGTAACCTCTTCCCAAGAATATGTTCCGATGAATTTCGTATCAAGTAAAGTTTCCTCACCATTTATTATCTGATAAAACTCTACTCTGGTATCACGAATCGGGTTAATACCTGTGTTCTTCGCAAGTGCGTTTACTGCTACCTTTTCCCCTGCCTGTGGCTTCTCTCTTCCAAATGAAATTGAGCTATTTGTAAACTCAACGCCTGTAGCCGGGCTAAAAGTAAGTAACCCAAGTTTTCTATTCTCTAAATTCTGCTTAAATACCTTTCCATCAAGTTCTTGTACATACCTGATAAACGCAACTTTTATTCCGGTATTTCCTCTTAATGCAGCAACACCTAACTCATCATAATTTGCACCCAATGCCGTGGTGATCTGTATTGGTTTGCTCCATCCTGCTTTATCAGTAGGCTTATAGATTTGCTTAATTATTGGGTCTCCTGCTTTTGCACCACCTATAAAGCCATTTACGTCTGGAGTACTTGCGTAATCAATTACCTGAGAAACTCCATTCACTATAATGCTATTAGGATAGAAGCCCTTACCATTAGTGTACACATATTGATACTTCCCAGTGCTACCCTCTACTTCAAATTCCTTGTCCTCATGATCGTCAATGTAGTCCAGCTGAACTCTTTCGATCTGAGTTTGAGGCTGCCAGCGGGCTGCAAATATCTGCTTTTCTCTTATCTGGTTTTCAGGCTCCGAAGCCTTGTCAGGATCTTCCTTATCTTTTAGAACTGTTTGGTGCTGAGTCCAAACCAGATATGCATCTCCATCATCGCTGGTAACAACATCATAGCTTGTAATTGCGCTATCTTCAGTTGCCTCATTCTGCTCTGTAGGATTAGGATTTACGTCCTTATCAACAGCAAGCATGATTTCTCCCCATCTGCCTGTAGAAGCTTCAATACCTGCCATTGTAGTTCCGGCTTTAGCATTTTCGTGGTTATCGTTGTCCTTGTCAATTACATAAACTGGAGGATATTTTACACCAGGAGACTTTTCACCAAGATCTATTTTCTTTAGACCATATTTAACAAGCCCTGAAATGTCCATATATGCTATACTTCCGTTCCTATTCCAGAACAAGTAGGTTATACCGTTTGTACGTACAAACCTTGGCTGAGAATCCTTAACTTCTTCTCTGTCTACTCCATTAACTTTTGCTTTGTCAGTAGTAAGCCTGATAGGATGACTAAAGCTCTTCTCTGAAAAATTATATATCTGTAAATATATCTCTTGGTCTTTGTCTGTCGAAAGATCCCGATCCTCATCTGTACTGTAAGCAAACAAAGACAAGCCATTGTAAGAAGCAACTGCAGTGTCCACAACTCGTGGTTCAAGTAGCTCTTCCCTCGGCGTAGCCACTTGTTCTACTGTTGTTACTACAGGAGTAGTGTACGTATATCCGGTTTCATCAGTAAAATCCACACCACCGGTAGTAGTCGTAGTTTCTATTATCTCCGCTGCTTGGCTTACATCTAAGAATCTTTGGCCATACCAATCACCTCTATAATTGTCTACATCATAACCAGAAGGCAGTCTGCCAGCTATAATTTCATCTGTTATCATAGCAGATATATTAGCTGTTTCATCGCTTGTGTAACTGTTACCATCATTCCACACCCAATTTCCAGACCCATCTTTTTGTGCAAATCTATAAGTGATTAGGGAGAATCCATTTACTACATCACCAATCAAAAGCTTTGAATCCTCTGGACTTATCTGACTTCCAGTATCGTCTATTGAACCTTCCGGTATATTGGTATCTATTGCTGTTGAATCATAGTAATCAGTTTTTACATAATATAGCAAGATCCTACCCGTTTCAGAATCATATGCGGCTCTTGGAGATGTATCTCCGCAATAGTCTCCTACTAAAATAGCTGCGCCACTTGTATTTGTTTCTGTCCTACCACTGGTTTTGGTAACTTCAGTTGGAGTACTCATTCTTTTATCTTTTACGCTAAAGAATGCAGTGCTTATATCCATATTTGTAAGCACGTCAATTTCACTTACATCGTCACTAAATTCATGACTTGCATCTGACCAGGAAATGATTATTTCCCCATTGCCTAAATCAAGTACGTCAGGTGCTTCATCCAGGGTGCCATCAACATCAATTAATTCAGGCTCTGAAGCAGATCCATCAGCTGCTATAATTGAGTAGTATATTCCCGTTCTGTTTACGTCACGTCTTCCAGATACATCATCAATAAATACCCATAGCATTTCACCATTTGGCAGATTTACAAGCTTGTTTGATGGATATGGATATGCGCCGTTTTCACGTACAGCACGTTCGCTTACACTTCCAGAGCCACTGTCCCCTGCCATTAAGGATCTCATCAATCTTGAACTCTCATGACTTATCCATGCACTTCTGTTTTCTAAATAATCTCTAGATATCTTATCGAAGCCTGATAAAGGTTCATAAAGTCCGCTTTGTGCAGCCATCCTAGCTCTTGCAGAT
>JAEZIV010000021.1 GCA_023436515.1 Bacillota bacterium | reverse complement strand
TCCTCAGAGTTATTATGTATTGCTACTAATGTCTTCCATGAAATAAAATAATGTTAAAAGCAAGGAGGAATGGATTACCGACAGGTCCACTCCTCTTTTATTGTATGCTTATTTCCGGAAACGATATTCTGAGGGAGAGCAGCTTGCATACTTTTTGAACACCTTGGAGAAGTGCATCTGGTCCTCAAAACCAACAGAATAGGCTATGGATTTTATTGTTAAGTCAGTAGCTTTGAGCAGCGCACATGCACATTTTACTCTATAGGAGGTTAGATAACTTAATATGGGCATTCCTGTTCCTTTCTTGAATAGTTTATATAAATAGGTCCTCTCAATCTTAACCGCCTTAACAATATCAGCTACAGTTAATGATGTTTTCCAATAATTATTCTTAATATAGTTAAGTACTGTTATAACATAATCCTTTTTTACCACATTTGTAGCTTTGGGATAATACTCCATATAATAGGAAAGAAGAATACGGAGTCTTGCGTTGGTGCGTTCCTTTTCATAAGGCTTCAAGTTGTCATTATCCATTATTTTGAACATGTGCTCCATTCCTACAGGAAAAATTTGTGCAACCGGATTTTCACGTGACAGGCTGGTCATGGAAAGCAGGCGTAAGGCTTCGTCACCGTTAAATTCAATCCAGATATACTCCCACGGATCATTCATATCAGGATAATAATGTATTTCAGTGTTTGGAAATATTAAAAAGCTCTCACCCTCTTTGATTTCATATTTCACATTATTTGTCTCCAAATATCCTTTACCGGAGATTATGTAATGCAAAGCATAAATATCTCGAACCCCCGGGCCCCAGCTATGCAAATTCCTTGGCTTATGTCCGGAGTATATGCAATTCAGCTCATCATGTATGTAGTGATTCCCCTGTTTCATGTTCTCCTTGTAACCCTTCTTCTTGAATATTGTTTTATTGTCCAGTAAATATACTAATGCAAATGTATAAATATAATATAACATATTTATACATCACAATTAGTCTAATCTCAACAAACATGCTCCCATAACGCCTTAGGCATGCCACAATAATTGACTATTATGTAATCTGGTGATATTCTACAAATGATAAAAATAAAGGAGAGTAGGTAAAAATATGAAAAAACAAGCATTTAATCCTTATCTTCCTTCCTGGGAGTATATTCCCGATGGAGAACCCTATGTATTTGGTGATAGAGTTTATGTTTATGGCTCCCATGACCTTTTTAACGGCCATGTTTATTGCCTAGGCGATTATGTATGCTGGTCAGCACCTGTAGATGACCTCGGCAACTGGCAATACGAAGGTGTGATATACAATAAAACAGATGATCCCCTCAATCCGGACGGGCGTATGTGCCTTTATGCTCCTGATGTTACCGTTGGTCCTGACGGAAGATTTTATCTGTATTACGTACTTGATAAGGTACCTGTTGTTTCAGTAGCTGTTTGTGATACTCCTGCAGGGAAATATGAGTTCTACGGTTATGTTCACTATGCTGACGGAACCCGTCTGGGAGAAAGAAAGGGCGACGAACCTCAATTTGATCCGGGTGTATTGACCGAAGGAGATAGAACCTATTTATATACAGGCTTCTGTGGAAAGGGAGATAAATCAAGAACCGGGGCCATGGCAACTGTTCTTGGATCTGATATGCTAACCATCTTGGAGGATACCGTTATCGTAGCACCTAGTGAACCTTACAGTCAGGGCAGCGGCTATGAAGGACATCAGTTCTTCGAGGCTCCTTCTATAAGAAAAAAGGGTGATACCTATTATTTAATCTATTCATCAATAGTTATGCATGAGCTTTGTTATGCTACAAGTAAACACCCTACAAAGGGGTTTGAATATAAGGGTGTTATTGTGAGCAACAATGACCGTGGTATCGATACTTACAAGCCTGCTGAAAAACCCATGTATTACGGTGGAAACAATCATGGAAGCATTGTTGAGATCAATGGGAAGTGGTATATTTTCTATCACAGGCACACACATGGCACAAATTTCAGCAGACAGGGCTGTATTCAGGAAATTAAGTTCCTTGAGGATGGTACTATCCCCCAGGTAGAGATGACCTCCTGTGGTGCAAATGGTGGACCCTTAACCGGTAAGGGCGAATATCCTGCTTATATTGCATGTAACCTTTTCTGCAAGGAAGAATCGGTTTACACAGATTGTACCGGAGCCTGGATGGGCCCTCAGTTCCCCAAGATTACTCAGGAGGGCAAAGACGGAGATGAGGAAGCCGGATATATTGCCAATATGAAGGATACAGCTACGGCCGGCTTTAAGTACTTTGACTGCAAAGGAATACGTAAGGTCAGTATCAAGGTTCGTGGATATTGTAAAGGAGCCTTTGAGGTAAAAACAGCCTGGAACGGAGAGTCTCTCGGGAGTATTCCTGTAGGCTTTACAAATGTCTGGACTGAGTACTCCTCCGACATTGCCATACCAGACGGTGTACAGGCCTTATATTTCACCTATACAGGGTACGGAAGCCCCAGTCTGGCATCCTTTACACTAGAATAAAAATTCCTGCTAGCTTCAAGAAGGGGCTGCTCGAGTTAAGCCGAGCAGTCTCATTTTTTTGTGGCTTTGGGGAACAAAAATAAATGATTAGAATGTTGACATAACCATAATACGGTTATATAATTAATTTAATTAATAAATGTTCTATATAAATCATTTCTAGCATTAAAATAAATAATGTATAGTGAGATAAATTATGAAACCTTACATAGCTTCTAACTTGAGAGATATGAATCGAAAAACCGTATTTGATCTGATAGCAAGTGTTGGCGAAATTTCTCGCTCCGAAATAACACAACTTACAGGCATCAGTGCGCCTACTGTTCTTAAGATTACAAACTATTTATGCGATAATGGCTTCATAATCAATGCCGGAGAGGGTCAGTCAGCTCTTGGCAGGAAACCACAAATGTTAAAGTTTAATCCAAACTTCGCTTATTCTATTGGTGTAGAGTACGAAGGTGATTATCTCAAAATGGGAATAGTTAATGTTAACAGTGAAGTTATTCATAAAAAAACAATACATGTTGAAAATGACTTTGAAAATGTTATAACCCATGTTTTAATAGAGAATGCGGAGAGTCTGATTAAGGAATCAGGAATTCCGAGAAACAAAATTCACGGGATAGGTCTTGGTCTCCCCGGTGCAGTAGATTTAGATAATGATGAGATAAGATTAGGACCACTTGTTGGAGTTAATACCTATCCTTTGCAAAATATAACAGAAAAAATCAAGGAAGCATTAAACATCTCTGTTTATGTGTGCAATGATGTTAACGCGGCAGCTATAGGAGAATATATCACTAGAAATCTTAAGAAGGAAGACTTAGTTTACATATCCTTAGGTACCGGTCTCGGCAGCGGCATAATACTCGATGGAAAGCTGCGCTTTGGTAAGCATTTCATAGCCGGAGAAATAGGCTACCTTGTTTACGATGATAGTTGTAAAACTTCTGCTGGTTCTCCGGGCTCCTTGGAATCATTAATAAATCTGCATGCATTAATATCAAGGTATAAAGATTTTGATGACAGAGTTAAAAATAAATCAAATATTACCGAAATTATTAACTATATTTCTCCATATATGGGAAAAACAATATTGAATATAATTAGTATTGTTGATGTAAATCAAGTTGTCCTTGGTGGTATTATTGTTGATATGCTAGGAAAGGAATTAGTAATGGCGGTATCTGATCAATTCCAAAAACTATCTGGTTTAGATGTAAAAATTGATTTACGTAAATGTGATGAACCAGGTATTATTGGTACATCGCATCTTATAACAAGTGAGTACATAAAAAACATCTTCTTGTCACATAATTAAAAATTTCAAGTCTAAGTTCAATAAATTTTATAAGTTTTTCTTTGATAGTATGTTCTATTCTAATACGCAATTAATTAATAAACTTTATTAATTAATATTAAGTTGTCTGTTATAGCTCTTTAGATTAATATCTTGAGGCTACAGAAAAATATAATAAGAGGAGAGATTTAAATGAAGATGGGTAAAAAACTTTGTCGGACTATCGCTGCTGCTCTGACTCTCGCACTATCAGTAACAATTGCATCACCTGCTGATACTTCTGCGACTCTCAACACTAATAACAGAGGTGCTGAAAAGTTGTGGATGGCTATTAAGCAAATAACTGGTGTCTCAACAATAATGGATACCGGTGCTCATCCAGACGATGAAAGAAATTCATTGCTGTCCTACTGCTTACTTGAAAAAGGAGCAGAAACTGTTGCAGTAATCACTACTTATGGTGCAGGTGGACAAAATGCTATAGGTAGCGAAGCAGGATTCGCGTATAGTGCAGTCCGCGCAAGAGAGCTTCAGGAGGCTATGGATTTAATTGGTGGAGAACTTGTTGTTTTAAGTGAGGAATATGACAACACAGCAATTGACTTCGGTTTCTCAAAATTGGGTGAAGAATCAATGGCAATCTGGGATGTTGATAAGGTTACCGAACGTATGGTACGTGCTATCCGTACATACAGACCTGATGTAGTATTCAACTCCGCAAACAATGTACTATCTGAACATGGTCAGCATCAGGCTACTAATTTAATCACAGCTGATGCATTTAAGAAAGCAGCTGACCCAAATGCATATCCTGAACAAATAACTAAAGAGGGTTTACGTCCTTATCAGGCAAAGAAGCTCTATGATACCGGAACTGCTGATGATCATACTGCAAAAATGGATTATACTAAGTATAATGAAGTTCTTGGTTTAACTTATGATCAGTTTGGACAGAATTCACGTTACTTCCATATTTCACAGAGTATGGGTAGAGTAACTGATGTAAGTGCAACTGCTGCTTCATACCACAAGCTAATAGCTACTTCTTTGGATAAGAAATTAACTGATAAAGAAGAAGATATGTTTGATGGTATTGAAATGACTTATGCTGATTTAGCTGCAAAATATTTCAAAACTAAGCCAGTTTACAGATTATTAAACAAGCTTCAGGACGATGCTGACAATATAGTTGCT
>JAEZIV010000004.1 GCA_023436515.1 Bacillota bacterium | reverse complement strand
TAATTTCTCTTTATAACACGTATATGAAAGTATGTTAATTCTTATTGAAGCGCCGTGTACCGAACGGTATGCACGGCGCTGTGAGAGGTCGGTAGCTGAAATAATCGGCTACCTCCTACTCGATTTGTAATCTATTTTTAATAAACCAGGATGTCTGTTGTGTTAGAATAAATAAAAGATGGGCGTTCTCAGATGTAAATGCTTTTGCGTGTAATTAAGGGGGATGTAATGAGAAAAACACTTATATGCGCATTGCTGGCAATAGCAATGCTCTTTAGCTTTATACCAAACAAGGTTCAGGCTGACGAGGTTTCGACAAAGCTTGAGCTTCATGCCTTTTATCCGGCACAAATGACTTTTAATGATAATGCAAAAAAATATATTGATGCTCTCGATTCTGTCAGCTTTGCATGGGGAAGGATTTATAGTGATCTGGAGCAGGGCGTTGTAACTGAACTGGGTAAGAACGGCAATACTATGTTTTATTATCCCCAGGATTATGTTGATGTACTTAAGTATGCTAAAGGTAAAGATAAATCACTTCAGCTAAATATTTTTTCAGATAGCACAAATGCTATTGAGATACTGCCATATCAGGAACAGCGTCAGAAAGCCATCACTGCTATTTCACAGATTTTAACCAGTGATGTAACAAGCGGAAGTGCTATTTACTTTGACGGAGTGGTAATTGATATAGAAGGACTACAAAGTAAAGACGCTAAGGGAAATATAGTTAATTATAACGGAAGAGACATTAGTTATTGGTATTCTCAATTTCTAAAGGAATTAAAGGCTCAGCTTAAGACTATAAACAAGCAGTTGTTTGTGGCAGTTAACCCATTGCTGAATTATTCCGGCTATAACTATAAGGAAATTGCCTCCATCGCTGATAAAATGATAATTATGGCACATGATTATGAACCAGTAACCAAATTGAGTAAGGCTCAGGTTATGGAATATACAGGCTATAACAGCATAAATCCTGTGGATAGTCTGGCACCCATAAAAAAGATTAAAATGGTTATGGAGGATGTAAAAAAGTATGTTGATAAGGTCAATTATAAGAAGGTAATGCTACAAATAAACTTTGATGCGGCCCAATGGAGATATTCAATAAAAGCAGCAGCTGATTGGATTAAGACACCGGGTACGCTACAAAGTATGGAGGAAAGAAATACTCCTACTTATGAAATGATTGCTTCCAGAGTAAAAAATGCTGACCGGAAGGCAGAGGGCATGACATATGGCTATAATAATGAATTGCAGAGCCCTTATGTTCAGTTTTTTAATGCTCCCGACAAGACATATAATGTCCTATTGTATGAGGATTCAAGAAGTGTGACAGCAAAGATAGACCTGGTAAAGCAGTATGGCCTTGGGGGTGTATCCCTATGGAGTCTTGGGAATGTGCCCGATTATACAGACAAAACCTCAAAAGCATATGGGTTAAACGTTTGGGACAGTATAATTTCGGCTCTTCCAATTAAAGCTCCTGCTGCCAAAGGAGCAAAGGTAACCTTTAGTGACAAGGTGGTTGAGTTGGCTGTCAGAAAACAGTTGATGAAGACAACCGGAGATATTTACAGCAATGAGCTTTCAAGTGTATATAGACTTGCGGTTCCAGCAGGAGTCAAATCGCTAGTCGACTTGAAAAAGCTCCCCAATCTGGAGTTCTTGGATATTAGCAATGGAAAGATAACTAATATAACAAGCCTGAGTAACCTTAAAAATTTAAGGGTATTATATCTACAAAGGAATGAAATTTTAGATATATCACCTCTGAAGGGACTTTTAAAGCTTGAGGTTTTATCTCTCAATGGCAATAGAATATCGTCAGTTAAGGCTCTTTCAGCTATGACCTCCCTAAGGGAACTGTATATAAGAGATAACAGAATTACTGATTACTCTCCTCTGGTGAATTTGAAGAAGTTGAATGTGCTGTATTTGAAGGGCAACAAAGGCACGAATTACAGTAAACTTGCAAATATCAAAAAGGGATTGCAGGAGATGGATTTTTAGTGTAAAAAAACAGTGTTTAAAGTGAGGGGCTAAATGTTAACAAAATAATGTACCAACTATAATTGATATGATATAATTCGTTATGTATTGTTGTTAGTCGTATCCTCTCGAGATGCTGACTTTAACTTATATGTTGCTTACTTTATTGTTTGAAAAAATTCTTTTTTTGTGAGAGGGAGCTTATGAAAAAATACTTATCTGGTAGTTGGTCGGTTTTTAAAAACTATTTGTTCGTAATAATTATATTCTTTATATTTATTATAAGTCTTTATTCAAAAGCCAGCTGGTTCTCCATACCCTTGTTCATACTTATGAGCTTGTTTATTTACTCGGAGATGAGCCACAAGGCGGGTGTGGATAAAAGGCGTTATGGCAGTATCAAGCTTATAGACAGTGTTTTATATGCACTAATAGCTATTGCACCAATGATAATTATTCAAATAATTATATCTTCTCTGCAAATAGAGTCCACAGTTTTAGATGTATCAATTCTGAAAGCAAACCTTACCAAAGCCGTTGCAGCTCCTATGCTATTTATTGCAAAGGCGGGAGGATACAGTATATACAGCTATGCATTAGCCTGGAGCACTATAGTTTTGATGTCCTTCTTAGGTTATTACGCCGGAAGCAAGGGCTTTGATCTGAATGAATATGTACGACAGCTTTTAGGGCTGAAACCAAAGCAGAAGACAGTGAATAAGAATAAAAGAAGGTTCTAGACAATGAATATAAATAAAGTGTTAGCTGAAAGCTTTAACAATGCAATTGATAGCGGGTTCAACAGTTACTTGGAGTCCCATGCCACAAGTGAGAATTGTGAGATAAAAATTGATGAAGAGAAACTAATTTCAGACATAGAGAACGAATGGTTGAATACTCGGCTTGAGCAACTGGACAATCGGACTCCCGGTGAATATATAAATACATTAGCAGGGCTTGACCAGCTTTTGGAATTGTTTATAGATATAGCTTCTGTCTCGGATGTAGGTGTTCCGGATGTATTAATTGAAAAGCTCAAGGCTTATGATAGGCAGGCTTCCCAAAAGCTCTTTGATTTTATTTCTCGATCCTTGGAGAAGCAGGAACCTGACCGTGTGTTTGCAGTAGCCCAGGCGGTGTTTGCAATCGGATGCCTGAAGGTGACCGAGTATAAGGAAAAACTTATTCGCCTGCTATTTGATTGCTTTATGGATGAAATTATCTCTGAAGCTATCTGTGCAGCTATAGTAGAGTATGATAAAGACATATTAGATGATTTAATTAAAGCCTTCCAGGCAGTGCAACAACCGGAGATTCAGGATTATCTGCTCAATTGTGTGGCAGAAATATCAAGGGAAAACAAATCTGATAAGGTATTTCAATTTTTGAAGGATGCTTTCAGAATTATTTCTAATCTTAAGCTTGCAGTTGAAGTGCTGGGTGATTATGGTGACGGACGTGCTATACCACTGCTCAGGGGATATATCCTCAAAAATATCAAGGAAATGGACAAAGGTACCTTTAACCACATCAGGGCTGTTATTAAGAAACTGGGTGGAGAAATAGACGACTTAACCTACAGCAATTAGCTGCAGGCGGTAACAATGCAGACGCCGGTTATGTTAGCTGCTGTAAAAGCTTTTTAGCATTGACTTATTGGGAATGTAGAAAAATGAAAGAAAATTCATTTTGCGACATTCCCTTTTTATATGCATATAAGGGACAATTATGAATATCCATAATATTAAGTATACTCAAATAGACAAAAGGATGGTTCATATGATAGTTGTAATAAGTAAAAAGAATATATTATTCGTCTGCCTCTTACTATTATTTTCATTAACAGTCTTTAGTATTGGCTTTGCAGTGGATTATTCAAAGCCGGTGACAGGAGAGAAGGCTTCCGCTCCCGGAGGGAACGAAGGTCAAGCACCTGCTGCACAGGTCCAAAAAACTGTTATACTTGATGCGGGTCATGGAGGAGAGGACCCTGGAGCAGTCAGTGACTACAGTGGTCTCAGAGAAAAGGATGTAAATCTGAATATAGTAATGCTGGTAAAAAATCTGCTTGAAAAGGAAAATTATAAGGTAATTCTGACGAGAGATACCGATCAGCTGACCTATGGTGAAAATGATGTAACTATTCTCCAAAAGAGAAGAGCAGACCTCACAAGAAGAAAAAAAATTATGGATGAGTCAGGGGCAGATATTGTATTAAGCATACATTTAAACAAATTCCCACAGACCAAGTATCACGGAGCTCAGACCTTTTTCCCTCCGAATTCTCCTGACAGTCAGAAGCTGGCAGGTGAAATTCAAAACTCCATACGCCTGAATGTAGACAATGCAAACGACAGATCAGCACTGGTAAAGAAAGATCAAATAATGATACTCAAGAATATAAAGACACCCACCGTCATTGTTGAATGTGGCTTTGTGTCGAATGCTGATGAGGAAAAGCTCCTTGGAACAGAAGAATATCAGAATAAACTGGCTGCAGCCATTAAAGCCGGTGTAGAGAATTATTACAAGAATAAGGAAAAGGCCTCGGGAAACAGCAAATAGCAACAAGCTAAATAATTGCGATATAATTAGGGTTTCAGCTGCATTTTGGTTGGAACTCTTTTTTCAATCTTATTATTCATTATAAAGCTAAGGGTTTATTAAAAACAAGTAGATGAAGTGGAGAGAATTTTGCTATAATAAACGTAAAAATGTGTACTGAAGATAACTAAATAACAAATAACAGTAAATGGAGAAGTAAAGTGATAGTACTAAATTGTAATAACATAGGTTTTTCATATGGCACAGATACCATAATTAAAAATATTTCCTTTAACCTGCAGGAGAATGATAAAGCAGGCTTGGTGGGAGTCAATGGAGCAGGAAAATCAACTCTGTTCAAAATAATTACAGGAGAGCTGCTTCAGGAGACTGGAGAACTATTTATTTCAAAGGATACAACCCTTGGATATCTTAAGCAAAATGCTGCACTGAACACTGATAATACCCTTTGGCAGGAATTGCTGGAGGTTTTCAGCGGACTGGTTGCCATGGAGCAGGATATAAAAAGGCTGGAGCAGGAAATTAGTACTACTTCGGGTCAAGATAAGCTGGAAGCTCTTATGAAGGAGTATGGTAGATTAACCGACAGGTTTTCATATTTAGGAGGATTTGAATACAATAGCCGTATTAGAGGAGTTTTAAGGGGACTTGGCTTCTCAGACAGTGAGTTTGAGTCCAGGGTAAGCATATTGAGCGGAGGTCAGAAGACAAGACTTGCTCTGGCTAAGGTTCTTCTTGAGGAGCCTGATATTCTTTTGCTGGATGAGCCGACAAACCATCTGGATATATCAGCCGTTGAATGGCTTGAGGACTATTTGAAGACCTATAAGAAATGTTTACTTGTTATCTCCCATGACAGATACTTTCTTGATTCGGTTACAAATAAGACCATCGAGATAGAAAATAAAGCAGGTAACCTTTATAACTCCAACTATACAGGTTTTTTGAAGCAGAAGGCCATTAATCGTGAGATACAGGAAAAGCACTACCAGCTGCAGCAAAGGGAAATAGCGAGACAGGAGGCTATTATTGAGCAGCAGCGGAGATTTAACAGAGAGAAAAATATTGTTACTGCAGAAAGCAGACAAAAGGTCCTTGACAGGATGGTAAAGCTGGATAAGCCCCAGGAAGCTCCACAGAAAATGAGAATAAAATTCAATCAGGCAATATCCAGTGGAAACGATGTACTGGAGCTGGCTTCTGTGTCAAAAGCCTATGGAGATAAAGGTCTCTTCAATAATATTAGCTTTCGGGTTAAAAAGGGAGAAAGAGTTTTTTTACTAGGTCCCAACGGCTGCGGAAAATCAACACTGCTTAAAATAATTTCAGGCAAGCTTGCTGCCACCTCGGGTACCTATAATTTTGGTGCAAAGGTTAACCTAGGCTATTATGATCAGGAAATGGAAGGGCTGAATGAGGATAATACAATACTGGACGAAGTTTGGAGCGTAAATCAAAAGCTTATTCAGACAGAGGTAAGGAGTGCCTTGGCTGCTTTTTTGTTTACCGGTGAGGAGGTTTTCAAGAAAATATCTGTTTTAAGCGGAGGTGAGAAAAGCAGGGTATCCTTGCTTAAGCTAATTTTCTCAGAGGCAAATTTCATTATTCTAGATGAGCCAACCAACCATTTGGATATTAATTCCAGAGAAATACTTGAGTCAGCTCTTATGGAGTATGAAGGAACTATGCTTATCGTTTCTCACGATAGATATTTTATTGATAAGCTTGCTACAAGAATAATAGATATAGGAAAAAATCCGGTAATGGATATTTACGGTAACTACACAGAGTTTGCAGCTTATAACAAGAAGAACAATTTGCTGCAAAAAGCTATTGCCGATGAGAGCTCCATGTCTGAGGCTAAACAGAGCCATATAGCCACAAAAGAGGAAAGAAGTAGGATAAGGAAGCTTGAGAAGCAGCTAGCGGATTCTGAAAAGGAAATAGCAGTCTTGGAAAAGCGCCTTGTAGAAATAGATGAGGAGATGTCTGAGGCGTCATCCGATCATCTTAAGTTGATTGAGTTGACTCAGGAAAAGACTGATAGTGAGCAAAGACTTGAAGATTTGTATGCCTTATGGGCAGATATATCAGAACAGTTGGAAAGTCAGTAGTATAAAAAAGCTGGATGACAGGGTTACTTCATCCAGCTTCATTATTTTTATCAAAGCTCGCGTTTGGAGATCAGCTCTATAGCAACACGAGAATTCTCTTCTGCCTTATGTATAAGTACCTCAACTGACTTTTCAAGCTCCTTTTTAACCTCGTCGGTATTGCTTAGAATATAGTCAATTCTATTGCGCAGAGCCTCAAAGGTCAAATCCTTTACGTAGCCTGCTGAGGGCTGATTAATATATTCTAAAAAGCCTTCAACCTTGGGCTGATAGCTGATTCCAAGAAGGGGAACATTCATGTAAGCAGCAAAGATGAGAGCATGGAGCCTCATGGCAATCATGATATCCATCTTACGTATGATAGAAAAGGTTTCGCTGATTGTATGGTTCTTTGAAACAAAATATCCAAGGGTCTTCATTTTTGCCCGTATATTCTGAATAGTAACAATATCAACATGGTATTCCATAGGTATAAAAACCGGAATGAGATTGTATTTACTATAAACATAATCTGCAGTCTGGGCTATAATGCTTTCATAAGCTTCGTGCTCAAACCTGTCGCAGCCCGGGCACTTTCTCACCGAGAACCCGGCATACCTTGCACCAAGTGGTATGCCCTCCATGTGAAAAATTTCTTCAGTATCGGTATTATTATCAAAGTGAACCGCAAGGGCTGCGTCTGCTGTCAGCATTATCTTAGGTTTTGAAATACCCATTTTCTCCAGTTCACGGAGGGATATTTTTTCGCGAACCGTAATAACATCGGCCATATTTAAAATCTTTCTGGAATATTCAGTGTTTCTGAGCTTGTTTATGGGACCAATGCCGTTGGCATAAAACATAACCTTTAGCCCAAGCTTCTTAGCCAGCCAAGCGATGCTCAGATAGAAAATTATCGAACGTGAGCTTGTAC
>JAEZIV010000176.1 GCA_023436515.1 Bacillota bacterium | reverse complement strand
AGATTACAATGAGCATGCTGCCTGCAATGCCTCTTATTCCCCCAGGCATCAATGGTTCTCTGGTCAGCTCCCCCACTCCGATGAAAGGAACCCCGGGAAGCAGACCTGCGATAAGCATTATAGCCAGTATTATAAATGAGGCTATGGCAAGGAGCTTGACAGCTGCAAGTCCGCTTTCAAGCTTGATAAGCTTATCTGCTCCAAGTAGATTTAATAATGTAACACAAATAATTATGCTGCTTCCAAGAAGTGAAATGGGAACCCCAGGTGCCCAGCTGCGTATCAGAATTGATACCGCTGTTGCCTCACTGGACATTGCGAGCACCATGCCTGTCCAGTAAACCCAGCCAACAGTAAAGCCCGCTCCGGGACCAAAGGCTTGAACGGCAAAAGCTCTGAAGGAGCCCGAAGCCGGATTGGCTACTGTCATTTCGGATAATGCCGTCAAGATAAAATATATTAATATACCACCTAAAAAATAAGAAATGATTATAGATGGACCTGCCGCCTTAACAGCTACTGCTGATCCAAGAAAAAAAGAGCCTCCTATAACAGTCCCCAACGCCATAATGGCGAGTTGTCGTGACGATAAGCCATTGCCATTCTTCTTCATAGTTTTCTCCAATAACAAGTACTTTTAAAGAGTATTATTCCTAAAACTATGAAAAAGATTCCACAGGCTTATTCAACTATGACATTGAGCAGATTGTCTTCCAGCGTATATAAAAGCGGAGTCACTATAACCCCCGGGTATTTTTGAGACAGACGTTTGGATTCCTTAACCACAAAATCCACCTCATTGTCAATTTCAAACATGGGAGCGTAGTTCATAAAATGCTCTTCTGCCCTCTGCCTGTCCCAGCCGGCAATTTTGCATAAGCCCTCTACAAACTTCTCCCTTTTGGAAACCAGGTTAACCATACCGCAATTATTGTGGGCTATAAGGGCTATGTGCTTTACATCACCTATTGCAATGGCATAGGAAACCTTAAACTCACTGTACCTTAAATTTGCTCCTCCTGTTCTGATAATATAGGCAAAATTTTCAGGTATTCTCAGTTGATTTCTGTTATCCATGCACATGCCTATTAGTAATTCGGCAGCATTATATGCCTTTAGTTGGGCACTCAGGTTATGAAAGCACAGGAGCTTATAAACAGGTGTATTTATGTACTGCTCCGGTATCTCATCTTCCTTGCAAATCTTTATATACTTCATATACTCCCCTTTATATTTTTAGTAAAATATCACTTATTCAATAGTCTGCGTGCCAGCTTTATATAGCTCAGAGTTTCAATTCTTGAGGCGGGAATATTCATACTGATTATTCCGTTCTTTCTTTTTTTTAAGTATGAATAAATTATCTGGGCTTCATCCATATCTTCCTGACTTAGAGTTCTTTCCATGCTTTTATGAAGCTTAAAACAGTCTATTGACAGGCTTTTAAGCTTCTCAGCAAAAAAGCCCTCATTTATTCCCTCCTGTGAAAGCTCCTCCTTTCGCAGCAGCCTGTTCCCCTTTATCAGAAAAAGCTTCATCAGGTTATCTCCATATTTCTCAACTGCAATTATATTTCTGCCATAGCTTGAAATTTTTATAAGCTTCTGCATATAAAGTAGATGTCGTATACCTTTGAGCTGCTCTCTATAGGCAGCGGCCCTTTCAAACTCAAGCCTTTCGGCGCACGCAAGCATTTTTGCTTTCAAATCCCTTATGGGCTGCTGATCCTTATTCTGGAGCAGAAGGATTATTTGCTGAATTTCTTTGTTATAGTCAGTGGATACATCGGCTTCTGTGCAGGGCCCGTAGCAATTTCCCAATTGAAGGTTCAGGCAGCCTGAAGGCTTACTTTGGGTTGTTCTAAAGCTGCATTTGCGTACCTTGAAATGGTCTTTAAAAAATAACAGTGCATTTTCCAAAGAGCTCCTGCTTGTAAAGGGGCCGAAATACATAGCCTTATCCCCTCCTGGTTGAGCAACAATCTCCGGAATGGGATAATCCCTATTTTGATCAATCTTTATGTATTGATAGTTAAGGTAGTTCTTTAATAATTTATTATAGCGGGGTTTGAGCTCCTTAATTGTTTTACCCTCCAGCAAAAAAGCCTCAAGCTCTGTATCAACAGTAATGGTTTCAAAGCTGTCAATCTGCTGTATCATTTCATTAATTCTGTCAGTGTGTTGCTTACTGTTCTGGAAATACTGGGATACTCTTGTCTTAAGGTTTCTTGCCTTTCCAACATAAACGACTGTGCCCAATGAGTTTTTCATCAGATAAATGCCCGGCTTCCTCGGGAGCTTCTTCGCAGTTTCCTTTAAATCCATATTATGCTCATGCCCGGCATTTCCCACAGGAACGTCAAGGAAAGGTATATCTTCCTGATAGAAATGACATAGGCTCGGTATCTCCTTTATTAATTTTTAGGTTTCATTTAATCTTTCTCTGCAAATAGTGTTAAAATATTATACCATATAAAAACTAGATAATTATCCATGTATTGCAAATTTACTGCAACTCATTACCTGCACAGCAGCGTCTGCGAGACAATGTCCGAAAATATCTCCATCCCTGTTGTTGAAGCAACATGAATAACTCCGGAATACTGTGCTCCCTGTGGTAAAATACTTTCCAGTAAATTGTCCCTGTTCAACACCCTCTCTGTGTTCAATATTACCTCCTCATTTCCGTCGAAAATTGCAACATAGAATATTCCGGACTCAACTATATCCTGAAAAAAGTGGCTTCCGTAGGATAACTCAGGCATAAGCCCTGCTTGTTTCTCGGCCACCTCGCATATGACCTGCATGTTGCAAAGCTCGGTAAAATGAACCGGAACTCCCAGAGAAGGAGTACTGCTTCCCCATCTTCCCGGGCCCATCAGCATGACATTCTTTCCCTTGAGCTCTCTGTTTAGAAGACCAACCTGTCGCGCAATACTGTATTTGCCCTGCTCATTAAGTGCAAGATATTCCTGGGCTTTTATGAATATGACATAGTCTATGGGCAGCCTCACATTTCCTCCCATAAAGTTTCCTTTACAAGAGAACAGGCATTCCTTCTTATCTTTTAGAGCAGGTATATCAACCGACTTCCCAAGTCCCCTGGTCTGAAGGGGACGACACTGGAGAAGATTTAATTTATACCTGCCATCCCTTGTAAAATTTGCGGTATACTCGATGTCCACAGGATAATCATATACCTTTGAAAGCAGTGCAAGTATATCTCTCATCATGGCTGCAAATTCCGTTTCTTCAAAAAGCCTTTTATAATCAAGTATATAAGGAGTTTTCCTATCCGTGTACCCCAGTTCCCTGAGCCGGGCTGCCGTCTTGTGATCGGGGCTTGCAAAAAGCTCCTTGTCGGCTTTTATATCCTCAGCTAATATATCTTCCAATCTTTTTGCTACAAGACTATTCTCCTTCAGGGACAGTACATCAACACTGTGTTGGGAGAACTTTTTCATGTCCTCACTGTTCATGGGAGGAAGTCTTAAGGGGTTATCAAGGCATACTATTCTTGGATAATCACCTTCTGTTCTGTCCACAGCTCTTGTTCCAAGGCCGAATACCAGCCTCAGCATTCCCGCCTCCATATCGATATTCTGATCCCACACATAGAGATTTGATGAATTTCCGACTCCCGCCACATGGGGAAAGAAGCATTCATTGTATTGATCGCCCGAAACACGCTGCACCAGTATAGCCATCTGTTCATCTCGCTCCCACAGACCTCTGTTCACTCTGTATGCGAGAGCATCCTCATTCATGGTACTGGCATAAACGGTGCGTATTGCCTCTTCAAAGGCTTCATAGCGTTCCTCCGGCGTCCCCTGATTCACACAAAAAACACTTTCATATTTTCCTGCAAAAGCATTTCCGAAATTATCCTCCAAAAGCGAACTTGAACGGACAATAATAGGGGACTGACCAAAATACTCAAGCATTTGAATAAATTGCTCCTGAATATTTTTGGGGAACCGTCCCTGCAGGAGCTTTTCCTTTAGTTCCGGTGCATATCTATAATAGCCCTCCTCGGTCTTTTGCTTTGTCCTAAGCTTCCACCAGCCGTTTTGAACAATATATGTATAGAAAACATCCGAGCCTATATAAAAGGAATCATGAGGTTCCATATAAGGATTAAATCTTCCCCTGCCCTCTTTTTCCAATATTTTTCTTGCTATTAGCATGCCAACGCTTTTCCCTCCAATGAAGCCTGTTCCCACTTCTCTTGCTGCAATCTGAAGAATGTCCTGAAGTGTAAAGTATTTATTGCACAAATCAAACATTCTGGATTCATTACCGATGAGCATATACATCAAAAGCTTTTTTGTTGCTTCCTGCTCCTGATAGGATTGTTGAAGGGCGCCCTTTGCCCTGTTAAAAATAATATTCCAGTGATCAAGCCTGTCTTCTCCCCTGTTAATACTAGAGAAGAGTTCAGCAGCCTCGGCACTTGCAGTAACGCTTTCAGCCCTCTGTCCTTCAATCATATGGGGAAAGAACATTGTGGGAGAGTAGCGCTGCCACACCTTTAAAGGGTGGATGTAAAATTTGTCTTTAACCTGGTATAAATCCAGCAGCAGCTGTGTTGTTTCGCGAATTCCCGCTATGGTACTATATGTATGCTTATTTCGGGTAATGGCAAAATAGGCAACCGTATCAAGCTCATACAGATACGGGCAGGTTACCCTGAAGAAGTTTCCAATCATCAGGTCAGAATTCCAGTAGATCAAAAGCTCCGTCAGGCAATCAAAAACGTAGAAGGCTTTCTTCCCTTCCTCTGTAATAAGATTATGCACCTCTGTAGCAAAGCTTTCGAACCCTTTACTGGAATCTATACTGTACATTTTTACATCCTGGTCCTCCTCGAGTAGCTGCTCATGATTACCGAAACGAATATATACAAGTCTTCTTTTATCCAGCCTGGCTTGTGCAACGTATGGGTCTACAAGCTTTTTATAGTCCTCTACCGAATCCACCTGCCATACGACATTATCCCCCAGCCTCAGATGATCTATCACCTCATCCAAGCCCTTTAAACCTGTACTCACCCTGTTGTTTATCTCCATAAAACACCTCCACCCCTGTCCGAATTCCTTTTATACCCAATGTAATATATTAATTATACCTGTTTTAAGTGTCCTAAATCAAAAAATTCTATAAGCTTCTTAATGCATCGATTGGATTTAGTCTGCTGGCTTTTCTGGCTGGCATATATCCGAAAACTATTCCCACAAAGCCGGAAAACCCCACTGCCAGCAGTATGGTCGAGGCCGATATGGAAAAAACCAAACCTATTAGCATTGCAGCTATGTAGGCTATACCTCCTCCGGTTGCCAAGCCGATCAAACCTCCAATAAGGGATAGAAGTATGGATTCTATTAGAAACTGCAGTTGAATTCTGTTTGGGGTTGCACCCAGAGCCTTTCTCAGACCAATCTCTGTTGTCCGTTCAGTTATTGATACCAGCATCATATTCATAATTCCTATACCTCCGACAACAAGAGATATAGCGGCAATACCCGCAAGCAGCATGGACATTATAGACATCATATCCTGAAAGGATTCTATCATTTCACCCATATTAAAAACCGTGTAAGCATCCTCTCTATAGTTAAAGGCTTGACTTAAAACACCTTTTATCTCTACAACCGTTTGGTCTGCACGATTAGTATCCTCCAAATACACATCAAGACTGGAAATACTTTTCACACCAAGGCTTCGAAGAGCAGTAGTATAGGGGATTATAACATTTTCATTATTAGAGTTAATACCAAAGCTACTGGAGGGGGTCAGTGTCCCCACAATTTTATAGCCGGTTCCATTAATTATAAGCTCCTTCCCCAAAGGATTTACACCATAAAAAAGCTCAGTTACTAAATCTCTTCCTATGACAGCCACCTGATTCCTGCCTTGAATATCAAGGAAATTAATAGCCCTGCCGGAGCTTAGCAGACTGTCCCCCGTTCTGAAAAAAACCTCATTCTTTCCCTGAACATTAACCTTTTCTTTAACTTCACCATTGCTGATAATAGAGGTCCTCCCTGCTATTGTAGGCGATACACCACCTATGTTTTTTATTTTTCCTATTGCTTTTATATCATCATCCGACAGGCCTGCTTTCAAGGGTGTACCAGATATACTTATCATGATTTTATTAACCCCCAGAGAGTTTACTTCCCTACTGATGCTGGCAGTAGCACCCTGAACAAGAGTAATAAGTGCTATAATCGAGGCGACGCCTATCACAATCCCCAGCATAGTAAGGACGGATCTCAGCTTATTTTTTATAATATTTTCCCAGGATATTCTAAGACTTTCCCAAAGCATTTTATGATTGAAACCTCTCTAGATTTTTAAGTATAATAAGGTTTAAAGAAAATCCTGAGCTTATTATTGGTTACATGCATTCAATAAATGCTCCCTTCCGAAATTCTGCCGTCAAGTATTTGTACGACCCTTTTGGCTCTCTGTGCTATACCCGTGTCATGTGTGATCATAATTATGGTCCTGCCCTCAGCACTTATTTCTTCAAACAGCTCCATCACCTGAATTCCTGTTTTCTGGTCAAGAGCCCCTGTGGGTTCATCTGCCAGGAGTATAGAGGGCTCTGTCACAAGTGCGCGAGCTATAGCCACTCTCTGCTGCTGACCTCCCGACAACTGGTTTGGCAAATTCTTTATTTTATCACCAAGTCCGACTCTGAATAATATATTCTTTGCCCGACTTTGCCTCTGTTTGTAGGACAAGCCCGAATAAATCAGAGGCAGCTCTACGTTCTGAAGAGCTGTCATCCTCGGCAGCAGGTAGAAGCTTTGAAATACAAAACCGACTTCCCGGTTTCTTACCCTTGCCAATTCCACCTCGTTCAGTTTACTTATATCGTTTCCGGATAGAAGATAGGTTCCGGAGGTTGGAACATCAAGACAGCCTATAATATTCATCAAAGTGGATTTACCCGAGCCCGAGGGACCTAAAATAGATAAAAATTCGCCGGAACAAACAGACAGACTTACATTGTGCAAAACCTCCAGTTCTTCCTCGCCCATGGTGTAGCTTTTGCAAATATCTCTCATATCCAGTATTTGAGCCATTAATCAAAGCCTCCGGTATTAGTGCTTCTATTAGCCCCAGCTCCATTTCTCCCAGGGAAACTCATATCCATATCATTATTCCGGCCATGGTACAAAACAGTCTCTCCATTTGCCACTCCTTTTTTTACTTCAACCAAGGTACCATTATTTATTCCTGTTTCTATATTGGTCCTAATAGGTCTTCCCTTATCATTCTCCTTCAGTACATAAGGCATATTATTATTGTCAAATTGAACAGTCGACATAGGAATTGTTACAACCCCACCGGCAGTTTTATTTATTAGTCTTACCTCAGCAGACATCCCTACCCTTAAGTCAGGATGTTTTTCTAAGTCGACGGTGGCAGTGAACAGGGCTATACCATTAACTACAACTCCCTCCCGAGAAACATTGCTTATTTTCCCCTTAATTTCCTTATTCAATGCTCCTATTTTAACAAAGGCCTCCTTACCCTTTTTCAAGGAGCTGATATCATATTCATCGACCCGCACTTTTATTTCAAGATTTGAGTAATCAACTATTCCCATCAATTTTGTACCTGCTATGACCATTGCATTTTCTTCAACATACACGCCTGCAACCTCACCGGCTATATCAGCCACGATTTCTTCACCCGTTGTGGTATCGGCAAGCACCTGACCCTTTTCTACCATATCCCCCTCCTCCACATAAACATCGGCAATCTGCATTATGGTTTCGGCTATAACTGTCTGTCGTTTTTTTGCCTCCACGTTTCCGGAAAAGGAGGTATAAGTCGTAATATCTGAGAGCTGTGCCTTAACACTCTCATAGGCTGCCGAGCTTCTGCTTTTATAGTAATATGCCGTCAGCCCTGCGGCACACAGCACTAAAGCAATCAATACAATCCATCCGGCTTTTCCAGCCTTCCGTTTAGATGACATAATCTTCCCCCTGCTATGTTGAATGTATCCAACTGCATCAATGAAACCGATGAAGGTTCGCCATGCTGAGCGAACTAATAAAAGCATCCTACCATTAAGGATGCTTTTATTAGTTAATTTCCATATACCATGAAAAATATTCAATTTCTTTATTCTACTACAACAGCTGTGCCTGACGCCGTAACCATTAGCATGTTATTCCCCTGACCCAGCACCTCATAATCAATATCCACACCCACTATTGCATTTGCTCCTAAACTAACAGCTCTTCTTGTCATCTCGGCTATAGCATTTTCCCTTGCCTGAATTAGTTCACCCTCATAAGAATTTGATCTGCCACCGAAAAAATTTGTAAGGCCGGCAGCAAAGTCCTTAATGAAATCAACTCCCGAAATAACCTCCCCAAAAACAATGCCCTTGTAATCAATTATCTTTCTGCCCTCAACCGATGGTGTTGTTGTTATTATTATCATATTCTCTCCGTTTCCGGCCGGGAATTTTAATGGCTCTAACTCCATAATTTTTACCGCAGCCTGTCAAATTTAACTTTAATATTATAATATACGTACCAATTTAAGCTTTTACTTAATTTTCTTAGAAAATATATTTACTCCCATCCATATCCTTTTCAGCTTACTGTATGGTATAAAAATATATTTAATGGTATAATCTTAACAATCTATATAACGAAAGAAGATATAAAAAAAGATATTATGGAAAACAATTTCAGTAACTTAGGCATTTCGCCTCCAATTTTAAAAGCCCTTGAAGATATGGGCTTTGAACAACCAACAGAGGTACAGCGCAGAGCAATTCCTCACATTTTGCAAAAAGAAGATCTGATAGTTATGTCTAAAACCGGAAGCGGTAAGACAGCAGTTTTCGGAGTTTCAATGCTGGAAATGACCGATCCCTCTGCCGAAGGACCTCAGGGTCTGATTCTTACACCTGTACGTGAGCTGGCAGTTCAGGTAAACAATGACATCAGAAAAATGGCAGCCCACTTGTCTCACAAAACAACTGCTGTGTACGGTCAACACAATATTGCTACAGAGGTTCAGTCCCTGAAAAAAGGAGTTACCATTGTTACAGGAACTCCCGGCAGAGTATACGATCACATTCAGCAAGGGAATCTTATAACAAAAAACATACGCTTCCTTGTACTTGATGAGGCCGACAGAATGCTGGACATGGGCTTTCTTGATCAAGTCAAGAGAATTATCAGGTCTGTCCCCAAAAACAGGATAACACTGCTTTTTTCGGCTACCATGCCTCCTGAAATACACAGGATTTGCAGCGAATATATGAAGAACCCTGTTACCATCGAAATAGAATCTACAACTAAAACTGTAGACTCCATACAGCAAGAGTATTACAGGGTAATGCACAACGAAAAAAGAACTCAACTTAACCGTCTACTCTTGGTTGAGCAGCCTGAAAGCTGTATGATTTTTTGTAATACTAGAATTGCTGTTGACCAGGTGCAAAATTATCTTGAGAGACAGGGATATGCCTCAGAAGCACTTCACGGAGACATTCCCCAAGGAAAAAGGACAAAAACCATATCAGATTTTAAGAGCGGGATTTTTCATATACTTGTGGCAACCGATGTTGCTGCCAGGGGTATTCATATAGATAATCTGGCTCTGGTTATTAATTACGACGTACCTGTTGAGAAGGATAGTTATGTCCATAGAATAGGCCGTACCGGAAGAGCCGGTAATGGTGGAAGGGCTGTCTCCCTGGTAACCAGTGATGACATTATGACTCTTTATGAAATCGAAGAGCATATTGGTGCAATGATACCTGAAGCAGAGCTTCCCTCAGAGGAGCTTGTAAATCAGCGCCAATCAGAAGCCGCTGATTGGCTTGAGGCAAACAAGCTCAAGAACAAGCCGGCAAGACATCCCCGGAAGTCCGAGGATAAAGAGAAGACTTCCAAGAGGAGCCCTGGAGCAAAAGCACCAAAATCCGGTGATAAGCAGAGAAGTAATACTCACAAGAGACCCGCAGACAAGCTAAGCGGTATAACTGCCCCACAGCCGACAGCGGTAGCTAAGCCCGCCAAAACCGGGAAGGTTCAAAGTAACAGAAAGACCGGAACTGCTGATAATGCAAGCACTAACCGTAAGCAATCCAATCCGTCCACGAGTACAGTCAGACCTGTAAAGGATAGACCAGTGGGCCAAATCAAGCAAAATAGCGGCAGAGATCGCTTTGACAGAAGAAATTATGAAAAAAACAGCAGCGGAGCCGGAACCGGCGCTAAACCCGTAAGCACAAGGTCCTCTGAAGACATGGCTTCAACTGTAACTGCCCCGGCACCGGTTCAGAAGAAAAAGCCCTTTATCAAGCGATTGCTTCAATCAATCTTTGGAAAGTAGTATTTTTGGATTAACACTAAAAAGGTTAAGAACCGGTTCACTCAGGTTCTTAACCTTTTTCTTATAATTTCCTTATTTCCATCTTATGAATAAAGTGTTCCCCTAAAAGAGGAAGGTAAAGCTCTCTCATTATTTTAGTTATTTCCTTGCATATAAGCTGGTAGGAGGCTTTTTGCGGTAGTACCATCAGGTGCATAGGTATATGCCAAATACTGTAATCTACTCTAGGAACAAGGATGAAGCCTGCCCTTTCATAAAATTCCATTCTCTTCTTTCGAATTAGGACATCCTCTTCATTTATTGCATCCTCGACTCTCTCAACCTCAACTATAATAGCCGCCCCTTTGGAATAAAGCTCCTTAAGCTTATTTAGAAAGATAGTACCGCTGCCATTCTCTCTGTACTCCCGGAAGGTTGCAAGGAGAGTTACCAAAACATAGCCTTCAGGATCTCCGGTACAAATGCAGTACGCCTCTTCCCTTCCATCTCTTACCATAATCCAGCCACTTTGTTTTTTCTTTTCCAAATGCTTATATAGCTTGTCATATGGAGGATACTCCCCCTCAGCAAAATCTTCTGTTATACGTCTGAATATAGCTTCCAATTCCGTCAAATGCATGCTTCTTATCGATATATCCATTATTATGCCCATATGCCCAGCATTTCACAACAGCATCAAGGAAATTTTCATTTCCTGTCAGAAATAGCATGAGCCTGGTATCTCCTTTATAGTTTTTAGACGTCCTCACGATCTAATGATTAGTTCCGTTTCTTCTACAATATTTAACCTTGATTTTAGTGACCTGTCAAGGGGAATGGAACTATAATATCGATACAGTTACCCTATAAGATAATTAAAGCATATTAGTAGTTATGTAAATCCATTGGGGTCTAAAAAACCTTTTCGATATCTCCGTTGTCAATCATCTCGAACAAAGCATCTACCACAGCTCCATCTAGGCTGCCATTAGCCACATCACCCGTAAGTATTTCCCTAACGGTTGACATATCAAGTTTTTGACGGTAGGGCCTGTCAGAATATAATGCATCAAAAATATCTGAGACAGCAAGAACCCTTGTCTCGATAGTAATCTCTGCATCTTTAAGCTGGTCAGGATACCCCGTTCCATTGAGCTTTTCATGATGGTGCCTTACAGGTACAAGACATTCCTTAAGAGAGCTCAGAGGCTTTAATATAGTCTCTCCAATTTCAGAGTGCTTCTTTATAATATCAAATTCATCCTCAGTTAACCTTCCGGGCTTATTTAAAATACTCTCGGGAACACCCACCTTACCTATATCGTGGATAAGTCCGGCAATCTCGAGATTATTGAGCTGTTCCTCATTCAAGCCCATTCTTATACCCAGCATTCTGCTTATTGCAGCCACTCTTCTTGTATGTCCGTCAGTGTACTTGTCCTTTGCCTCAATTACATTTGCCAGAGTAATTATAAGGTTTTTTGTATTCTCGGTTTCAGTATTATAGTCACGCTTGAGCAGCTCATATAATCTTTTTATTTCATCATTGGACTCTTCAAGCTCTAGGTACTTTTTCTTTAATACATCTTCAAGCTCCTTCTTCTCTAGGCCGTTTTTAACCACCTTTATAAGGTCATTATTGTCCCAGGGCTTTTCGAGATAGTAATAGAGCCCTACCTCGTTTATGCTTTTGATGGCATTTTCCTTATCGGCATATCCCGTAAGTAGGATGGTAACGGTATTCGGGCTTTTTTCCCTGACATTTTTCAAGAATTCCAGACCGTTCATTTTTGGCATCATAAAGTCAGATATTATTAAGTCAACGCTTCTACTGGCAATTTCATTGCTGGCAAGAGCCTGCTCCACATCATTATATACTATAACCTTTTCCTTCAACATGAGCTTAAACATAGTTGAAAGTGTTGTTGTTATCATTCTTTCATCATCAACTACCATAATTGTTTTGCTCAACATCCCACTCTCCTCGGTATGATATTTTTATAGTTAGATATAGCAATAGCCTTTATTAGGTTCTGTCATTATAAAGGGGAATTTTTATTGTAAACTCTGCACCTTTACCGGGCTCACTAATGACACTTATCTGCCCATTATGGTTTTGAATAATATTATAGCTGATATATAAGCCCAAGCCCAAGCCTACGCCCACACCCTTTGTTGTGAAGCCGGGATCAAATATTTTTGATATATTTTCCTCTTTAATGCCTATTCCGGTATCCCGAATACTTATGCAAAGATCACTGTCCAGCTGATAGGTTTTTATGTAAATTTCTCCTTCTCCCTCTATTGCCTGAGTGGCATTGACAATAATGTTCATTATTACCTGATTTAACTGCCCGGGGAAGCATTTAACTTTGGGAATGTCCCCATAGTCTTCGTGAACGGTTATTCTTCTTTTCAGCAGATTATTTGTCAGTACCAGCACGCTTTTTATGCTTTCCTTAATGTCGGCCTCCTGGAATTCTGCCTGGTCCAGTCTTGAAAAGCTCTTTAAGCTTTTGATTATCTCAATTATTCGTTTACAGGCCATGAGGTTTACCTCATTAGCCTCCTTGAGCTGACTGAACATTATTATCAGCTCATCGTCTGATTCCACTGCAGGGTGATTGAGCAAAACTCCCAGCACCATTTCCTCCAGCTGAGCATTGCTGTTTATTGCGCCAATGGGGGTGTTTATTTCATGAGTGATGGCGGCTGTCAACAAGCCTACAGAAGCCATTTTTTCACTTTGTACCAGTTGAGCCTGCTGCTTATGAATTTGTTGCTTTGATTCCATTAGCTCCTCATTCTGAACCTCCAGCTCAGCATTCTGGTTTTCAAGTGCTATTTTTTGGTTTTCCAGCATTTCATTATAGCCCATAAGCTTTGTCATAATACTGTTTGTTGAGCTTGCAAGGGATTCAATTTCTCTTAAGGGCTTCTTTAGTACAATCTGTGTATTCTCCGCAGTTTCCTGATCCCCCTCTGCAATAGCTCTAAACTTGGTTTCTAGCTGCTTTAAAGGGTTTATTATTGGAATGATGAGAAACATACTCAAT
>JAEZIV010000157.1 GCA_023436515.1 Bacillota bacterium | reverse complement strand
TATCCTGCTCTATGGCCTCTCTTATCGCCGGTATGGAAGCCAGGCTGATTTTAGCCTCTCCGCTATAGCCCTTTCCATCGGCCTTCTCCCACAGGCTCATATTGATGCCGTCCTTATTTTTCAAAATAACAGATGAGGTCCTGGTTTCAACCAAGGTATTTACGGCGGCACCTGACCCCATAAACAGTTCCAGGCAGCTATCGTCATTGTATTTGATGGTTTCCATTGGTTGGCTTGAGTCTGTATTTGCAGTAAAGAAAAGCTCCACACCATCACCTAGCCAATATTTTTCTCCCACCCACATAAGCTGGTTGTCTGATACATCGAAGCCAATATACAGATTATTCTTATCCCAAGTCATTTTTGCCATATTAAGCTTGAAATTTGAGTCCTCCAATGTAACTTCATTCTGGTCGGCATCGGATACTCCATAAACACCGATGTCTGTTCCAACCCCAGTCCAGTCACTCAAGCTCTTATCTCCCACCTGGATAACATTGTCCTGTATCTGCTTCACCTCTGTCGTTGCCACCTTTATACTGTCAATGGCGCTGGTATCAATACCGCTGTTGGCTTTAACCGCTAGTGTTGCGACATCAACCACTGCACCAAGGCTCAAGCCTTTGAAATCACTGGAGTTATTCGGAACAACCATGTTTTTTTCCAGTGAAATATTATCACTGTAAGACAGTCCGATCCCTGCATTGTAATACTTGCCCTGAGGGCTTATGCCTGGTGCGGATATAAGATTATTTTTTATCTGGGCACCAGAGGTGGAGTTAATAAATATACCGGCATTGCAGGTATTGGCAATAAAATTGTTTTCTATTGTAATATTTTTGAAAACTCCGGCAGGTCCATAGATATCGTTTTTTGCTAGAGCTATGGCTGAAATATCTCCAGGAGTTTTTGTTTTGGAAGTATTATTG
Organism: Bacillota bacterium; assembly: GCA_023436515.1. Taxonomy (GTDB): domain Bacteria; phylum Bacillota; class Clostridia; order Acetivibrionales; family DSM-1351; genus Ruminiclostridium. The sequence continues at coordinate 5,397 of JAEZIV010000157.1, read as the reverse complement.
CCGACAAATTTATTGTTTTTAATCACTACGTTGTGGGAGCCAAGGGATTCAAACCATGCTCCGGCATCTGTCGTTACCAGTACCCCTCCATTTCCCAGATTGGCGAAGGTATTGTTTTCGATGACAGCATTCCTTGTCTGCACCAGAATACCCCTGCAGCGTTTGTTTCTGATCAAATTGTTTCTGTACTCCAATTGAGGTGTTCGTGTGGCATTGGCAACAACATCACCTTTTGTAATGGTGTCGGGAATAGACTTGTCCAGGGTAAGTACAAAGCCTTGGTCTGTTGTTGAATCCTTTATATCTATTACCTTAGCATCAATAACAGGCAACAGAGTTGTTACCATTGAGAGTTCTACAGTATCTCCTACCTTGGGCTTAAAATTGTATCCTCTTGGATTCTTTGCCGTGATTACTCCATCCTTGCTGATATTCTCAATCACAAGATAGGCACCGTGGGCATTCAGAGCATCATCCCCACAGTTTTCAAAGATTGAATTGGTTACCTTGACCTCACCGCCGCAGTCCATCAGGTGTATCCCGTCGGCCGTTGTAGACATGAGCCTGTCGGTATCGGGCTTCAGCATTACGTTGAACCGGTTGAAATACAGATTGTCGCTGCTCCTTGCCAGAAAGCCCATTCCCGGTGCCGTATAGATTGTAACATTTTCAAAATACAGATTGTTTGAGTTAAGCACTGAAATTGCGTCATTTTCATAGAGCTGATGCCTTAAAATGACCTTTGTGCCTTCGGGAGATTTTTCATGCTGCGAATTGAATTGAACAATCAACTTCTGATTTCCCAGATATTGCACCGACTTAACATCTCCGTAAATGTCATTTCCGTTCACACGGGGGGCATTGGTTTTTTGATCGTATTCAAGAAAACCGGCAATGATAACATGTTCGTCCACAGGATAACCCTCTGCAACGGTAACCTCAAAGGTCTGACCGTCATTTTTCGTTATAGTTCCCATAGAAAAAGGTGTACGTCCCCAATCGATGTTAATACCATTCATGTATATGTTTTCACAATTCTTCAACTCCATGGCATCTGTGGCCCCATGAAACATGAGGGTGGTATTCTCTCCTGCAAAAACAACATTCTCCAAGCCCTCAAAGCTTATGGATACTCCGTTATTTTTATTGTTCATACCTTCAATAAAATCCAGCTGTCCTGCGGGTAAAAGCACTTGTACAAGCTCTCCTTTATATTTGGACACTTCAGCCAAGGCTTTGTTCAGCCCCTTTGTATCATCATATCCGTCATCGGGCTTTACTCCAAAATCAATGGCTTTCACAACATGTTTGATATCCTGCGGTATAGGATAAAGCTCTTCTATGTTTAGTTTTTCCTTGTCCACACCAATATTCCAGGGATCCGAGAGACCTGCTTCCTGTTCCTGTGCAACGGTTTCGACAGTTTGAGGTATTATTTCACTACTTTGCGCCTCCTCTTTCTCGACAGGCTTTTTGCTTAGCATTAAGGCCGCACTTATTACAACCGCAACAGACAGTACTGCGGCGCCGGCAATTATCAGTATTTTCTTTTTATTCATGACCATCCCCCCAATGGAAAATAAAGCATCTATTTACTTTTATATCGGGCATACGCATCGCTATATATTTTGATCATTCCGTCCACATTCATTTTCTTTAATGTATCAAGGTGCTCCTGCCAGTTCTTATCGTCCAATGCCTTCTTCCCGGTGACAAATTCCATCTCAACGGTTTTCATATAAGTATCCAGATCAGTTTTTATGATGCTGAGCCTTTTGATTTCATCTGCTGTAAACATGACCTGAGGGTAGGGCTTTTTCAAATAATCCATGTATTTGGCAGTATCTACCTGTTCATTAATCCTTCTGACCAAAGGTGTACTTTCCTTGAGAATAAACTCCTTATCCAGCCATGCGATGGAACCCAGACCTACAGCAGGTGTAATTGTTCCTCTGTATTGTTCAGGATCCATGTTGTCAGGATAATTAAAGGACCAGGTGCTTTTTGCCGAATCATCCCATTTCCAGTTTTTATTTTCCATTCCATAGGATTGTAACGGTTTAGCCTCATCAGAATACAGATAATCGATCCACCGCAGGGTTGCGGCTACATTTTTATTTGCCTTGGTAATAACAAAGCCTGTAGGCCAAAGGTCATCAAAGCCCAACCACATTTTTTTATCGCTGATGCTGCTGGTCAGCGGTGAAACAGCAACATAATCCTGATCCATTTGCTTTCCTACCACTAGGTATGGTGCAGCACCGTCAAAGCTTCCTACAATCCCCTGATTCCCTTTGGCTGCAAGATCCTTGGCTGTCATGATAAAGGTGGAGTTATCCATAAGTCCAGCTGAATACAGCTTATTTGCATAAGACAAATACTCTTTGTAATTTTTGGTTTGCGGCACATAAACTGTATTGTCTCCCTCCAACTCAACACCTGTACTGACAAACCCAAAGGCACTCATCAAGAAATTCCTTGTCTGGTACATGGATACGGTGGATAAAGGAACTTCATCCTTTAATCCGTTTCCATTGGGGTCCTTCTCCTTAAAAGCCGTCAAAACGGTATAGAGTTCGTCTACAGTCTGAGGAACGCTCAAATTAAGCGCATCCAGCCACTTCTTGTTTATGTACTGTTTAAAGGTCTTATCTCTCGGTACTTCATTAATAATAGCAGTTGAGTATATATGACCGTCAGGCAGCGTGGTCAGTGCAGTAATCTCAGGGTATTTATCCATTGCCTTTTTATAATTGGGCATATATTTATCGATTAAATCCTCAAAGGGTACAATAAGCTTGGACTCAGAGTATTTTATTTGCTCGTCAACATTATTCCAAAGAAAAAACGCATCAGGCAGATCCTTACTGTTCCATGCAAGAGCCCGTGCCTCTGCATAGCTTTCAGTTGATGCAAGAATCCATTCAACTTTAATGTTTGTCTTTTTTTCCATCTCCTGAAATAGAACCATGTTGGCATATTCTGTATGCAGCGCATGCTTGGGAGCGAACATTCTTAAGGTGATTTGCTTTTCCACAACAGGATATCCGCTTTCATTTACACTTCCAAGTGCTCTTTCGCCATCACTCGACGTCTCTTTCTGACCGCAGCCGGTGAGTGCCGTCAGCATTAGAGCTGATGCTAAAAATCCAGCAATTGCCTTTTTTGAAAATATCATTTCTTTTCCTCCTCCTTAAAATTATTTAGTGTCTCTTAACCTTTTATAGAACCAATTAAAATGCCTTTTTCAAAATACTTCTGTATAAATGGGTACAAAAATAGTATTGGAGCAGAAGAAACTACAATGGTAGCATATTTCAGAGATTCAGATAGCTGACCCTGGATGCTTATCCCCTCCTGAGCACCGGTGGCACCGTTAGCCATCATATTGCTCATTTCGGAACCGATAAGGATATTTCTGAGAAACATCTGCAAAGGCATCAGTTTTTTATCCGTTAAATAGATAATTGCATTAAAGTAGGAGTTCCAGTAACCTACAGCATAAAAAAGAATCATAACTGCAATAATGGGTTTGGACAAAGGCAGGATAATTCTTAAAAAAATTCCAAAATCGTTACAACCTTCAATCATGGCAGCTTCATGCATTTCCCATGGGATATTCGAGCCGATAAAGGTCTTTACCACAATTACATTCCAGACCGAAAGACATCCCGGAATGATAAAGCCCCAAAGAGTATTTGTCAGCCCCAGCCCATCGACAATGAGGTATGTTGGAATCAGTCCCCCATTAATGAACATTGTTAGTGTATAGATAAACATGATGGTTTTTTTTCCATACATATCTCTTCTGGACAGAGGATAGGCAGCAGTAAAGGTTAAAAAAATACTGAGCATAGTCCCTAGGACAGTATATTTCAAGGTATTTCCATAACCTGTCCAGATGTCCGGGTCTGTAAGTACCCTCGAATAAGCCTCAAAGCTGATATCCTTCGGAATCAGAATTACCTTGCCAAGGTATACCAGTGTGGGGTCACTGATGGAATTTACCAGAATATATACAAGCGGAAAAACAACAACAGCTGAAAATAAGAATAAAATACTGTAAACCGTCGAATTGAAAATCCGGTCGGTACCTTTATAATTCACCATTCCTGTGCACCTTTCTACCAGAGGCTTTCCTGTCCGGCCTTTTTTGAAGTAATGTTTGCAACAAATAACAACACCAGATTAACAACAGAGTTAAACAGCCCAACAGCCGTTGCAAATCCGAAATCCTTAACCGAAGAACCCAGTCCAACGCGATAGGTATAAGTGGAGATTATATCCGATGCCTGAATATTCATCTGATTCTGCATCAGATATACCTTTTCAAAGCCCACGTTCATGATATTTCCCACATTCATGATCAAAATGACCACTATGGTTGGAATCAGAGCGGGAATGTTGATATGGATAATACGCTTCAACCGGCCAGCTCCGTCAATGGTGGCGGCTTCATGCAGAGATTCATCCACCCCCGATAAGGTAGCCACATAGATGATAGCCCACCAACCGGCACCCTGCCAGAGTCCCGACAGGACATAAATGGTTTTGAACCAGCCACCCTCTCCCATAAAGGCTACCGGTGCCAGTCCTACTTCTGAAAGTAACCTATTGATAATTCCCGTATCCGGATTGAGGAAGCTGAAACACATTCCAACAACGACTACAACCGAAACGAAGTATGGAGCATAAGAAATAGTTTGTACACTTTTCTTGAACCAGCCGTTCCTGACTTCATTTATCAGTAATGCCAAAATGATGGGTATTGGCATGTTGACCAGAAGTGAGTATACGCTAATAGTCAGTGTATTTTTCAGAAGCATCCCGAAGTAATAGGACTCAAAGAACCTGGTAAAATTATCAAATCCTACCCAATTACTCTCACTTATCCCCAACGCCGGAATATAATCCTTAAAGGCTACTATGATGCCATACATTGGCGAATAACACATAATTAACAGATAAATCAGAGATGGCAGCAGCAATACATACAATTGCCAGGATCTAAACCAGGGATATTTTCTAAGCATGCCTCTCCCCTCCTGCTCCTTTATGGGCTGCTTCTGCATAAGTTGTAAGCTGCCTTGTAACAAAAGCTTCCAGCTCGCCATCCTCCTGGATAGATAAAAGAGCATTGACTTTTTTACCAACACTACTTGGAACGGTCATACAATCCGGAGTAACCTCAAGACAGATTTCCTCTGTTTTAAACCACGAAGGTTTATGCAGGTACAAAACAGGCGGTACATCAAAAAGAATGCTTGTACTTACTTTAATATCATATTTTATTGCTCCTCCGTGATAATCCTCCTGCCAAATGGAGTAATTCTCCATAATCAGCTTTGTTAGTTTATTATCAGCGGACTTTAGTTGGGCATAATTATTACCGTCCAG
>JAEZIV010000472.1 GCA_023436515.1 Bacillota bacterium | reverse complement strand
AAACGGACCAATCGTTACAATTAGAAAATTTCCTGAGAAGCCCATTACAGTAGAAAGGCTTGTTGAGCTGGGGTCACTGACCAGGGAAGCCTCAGAAGCATTAGGAAAGCTTGTCCAAGCAAGGTACAACATTTTTATAGCAGGGGGAACCGGCAGCGGTAAAACAAGCTTTCTCAATGCATTATCAAACTTTATCCCTTCAGATGAAAGAATTATTACCATTGAAGATTCTGCAGAGCTTCAGATTACTAACATCAAAAACATAGTAAGATTGGAAACCAGGAATGCAAATCTGGAGGGACGTGGAGAGATTACAATAAGAGATCTGATAAGAACATCCTTGCGTATGCGACCGGATAGAATTATTGTTGGTGAGGTAAGAGGTGCTGAATGTCTGGACATGCTCCAGGCTATGAACACAGGACATGACGGTTCACTTTCCACAGGCCATGCAAATTCTACCAGGGACATGCTCTCAAGGATGGAAACAATGGTATTGAGCTCATCAACTCTTCCCTTGGAGGCAGTACGTCAGCAAATTGCTTCGGCAATAGATATTATCATTTTTCTATCAAGGCTGCGTGATAAATCAAGAAGAACAATGGAAATATGCGAAGTAATCGGCATGGATAATTGTGAGATCAAGCTTAATCCACTCTTTGTCTTTATGGAAACGGCTTTGAAGAACAGCTGCAAAACGGACAGGGTAGAGGGTTCGCTGGCAAGAAGTCCAAATCCCTTAAGAAACATTCAGAAGCTTCGTAATTATGGGATATTTGATGATATATAGGAGGGTATACACACTAAATGGACAAATATGATGAATACTTTATCCCACTAAAATGGAAAGTACTTTATTTTCTTTTAGCAGCAGCTGTAATATTCTCTGTAGCCTTTTTGTTTTATAGAAGCTATATTTTTGCAGGCATACTAAGTCCACTGGGTTGGATTTATCTAAAGTACAAGAGGACACAGTTAATTGAAAAAAGAAAATGTGAATTAAACCTTCAGTTCAAGGATTTACTAACTTCACTGGCATCCTCGCTATCGGCTGGAAAAACACTTGAAAACGCTTTTGCCAGTGCACTATCTGATTTAAGTATACTGTACCCGGGGGAGGACACCAGTATCATTAAGGAAACCAAAGTAATTATACACAAGATGGCTTTGAATGTGCAAATTGAAGAGGCCATAAGTGAGCTTGCGAAACGATCGGGAATTGAGGATATATTGAATTTCTCTGATGTTATAAGTATTTGCAAGAGAACAGGTGGAAACCTGATAGAGGCGATAAAAAATGCTTCAGGTATTATCAGCGATAAAATTGAAATGAAGCAGGAAATTGAAACCCTCCTGTCCTCACGCAGATTTGAGCAGAAAATACTGAATTTGATGCCGGTCTGTATGATATTTGTGCTATCTATAACTGCCGAGGAATATGTCGAACCAATATTCACTACCTTTTACGGCAGGGCTGCTATGTCAGTTTGTCTGATTCTTTTGATTGCAGCATTTTTACTTTCTAAGAAAATAATGAATATTAAGATGTGAGGCTATATGTTTTTTGTCAGTTTGCTAGTTTTAATAGCTGCTATAAGCTGTGTCTGTTATTTTATTTTTATTCTATGTAAAAGTTATCCCTCATACAAGGAATATGTTCAAGCCCTTGAAAAAAGGGACTGCCCCTTCAGGCTATTAATTCCTTTCGGGTTAGCAATGCTTGATACCTATAATTATTCTTTTTGCACCAAATATGACAGAAGACTACTTAACCTTGTGAGCGAAATATATGGACAGGAATACTCAGCCTTTTACATACGAGTAATCTATGCAAATAAAATATTACTAATAGCAGCATTTATAGTAGGTGAACAACTAATCGCACTTATTACTCAGTTTAGTGTTGCAGGTATGTTTTATGTATTACTCCTCTCATTTCTTGCTTTTATTTCTAGTGACACTAAGCTGAAGAATAGGGTAAAGGCCCGCAGAATTGAAATTCAATTGAGATTTCCGGATTTTATCAACAAGCTGACACTGCTGTTGAATGCAGGAATGACAATCTCGAAAGCCTGGGAAAAAATATCTGTGGATAGTGCAGCAGATGCAGAGGGAAGCAGCAATGCGTTTTACAAAGAGGTACATAGAACAGCTGTTGATCTTAAGGGGGGCAAAAATGAGGCTGAAGCATTCAGCGGGTTTGCAAAGAGGGTTAAGACACCTGAGATATCAAGACTTATGTCGACAATTTTGCAAAATACAAAAAGAGGTGGAAATGATCTGGTACTTACATTAAGGCTTCAAGCCAATGAATGTTGGGAAATGAGAAAAAATGCCGTAAGACGTCTTGGAGAAGAAGCATCTACAAAGCTGCTCTTTCCCATGATGATAATGTTTTTTGCAATAATTATAATAGTTGTTACTCCTGCTATTTTATCGATGCGGGGCATGACATCAAATCTATAAAAATTGGAGGTTTATATGCTTTCTACACTAAGAAGATTTATTACAGAAGAGGACGGAATGGGCACTGTTGAGGTGATTATCATAATCGCTGTGCTTGTGGGGGTTGCTTTGTTATTCAGGAAACAGTTAATTGAGTTTGTAAATGGTATTATAGAAAATCTGTTTCCTGATCCAAAGAAACTGGAAAATAATAAGAACGGAGCTCAGGGTAATCTTGGAGGTTAATTTCCTAAATCAGGTGCCGCACATGATTTCATGGGGCACCTGAGAATGAAAGGGGTATTATGAAAAAATGGCAATTCAAGTCCCTATTCATGCTTAGAGGCAGTTTTACAGTGGAAGCTTCAATTATTTTCTCAATAGTTTTTATTACTTTTGTTCTTTTGGTTTATGTATTCATTATTCTTTATCAGAATATTGTAATACAAAGTAATGCCAGCCATGCCGCCAACTGGGGTGCAGGGTATTATATAAATCAATATGGTGAGGAGTTCACCTATCATACAGAAACAAACCCATACTGGAGAATAGTTGACACCGGCTTAGAGGATAAAAAGGCGGCAATTGAGGCCTATACCATCACTAATATGAGCCCACCCTTAATAAAGTCAGTAAGAGAGGTTACTATAAGTACCTCTCGAATTCTGCTTTTAAAACAGATAAATGTAAAAATATCAGAAAAATACCCTTTACCTGCCGGTAAGCTATTTGATGTCTTTGGTTTTGGTGCTGAGATGAAATTCAGCTCCGAGCAAGCCTGTCCAGCTTCAGATTATGCTGAGTTTGTAAGGAATCTTGATATGGTCATTGATATAAAAAAATATTTATTAGCCAGTGATAATGAATGGTTTGGAAACTCATCCTCTGTCGGTCAGGCTATTGATACCATACTGAAAAAACACTGAAGGGAGGATTTATTTGTTAATATGGTAAGCTCTAAAATAAAAAAAATAATTAATTTGAGGGGCTCAATAACGATTTTTGTAAGCATAGTATTGGCTTCTATATTTTTAGTAGCAGCAACCTTTGTTGATGCAGCAAGAATTAAACTTGCCGAAGCACAAATTCAAAGAGCTGGCGGAACTGCACTTACTTCGGTGCTGGGCAATTACAACAATCTATTAAAGGATCAATATGGCTTGTTCGCTTATTACCTGGACTATGAAACACTTAACGATACCTTCGGTGAATACCTTTCTAGAAATCTTAATATAGGAAGTCAGGATTTACTCTATGGCTACAATATTGAGAATGTCTTACTTGAAAGACCTCTCAGTCTAGGCAATAGAGAGATATTTGAAAGACAAATAAACGACTTTATGAAATATAGGGCTCCCGCAGAAATAGCAGCAGATCTGATATCAAAGATAAACGGCATTAAGAACATATCAAAGGGCTCAAAGCTTTATAAAAAGAAAATGGAGACTGATAAGAAGGCAGGTGCCATAGGAGAACTTCAACTGCTCCTTGAGGATAAATCAGGCAAGATTAATAACTCGGGGATTACAACAAAAATCAAGGAGTTGAGTGAGAAATATTCTAATACGCTTACCGAGACTTCTACTTTGAATGGGAACTTAAATAAACTTGAGGAACTATATTCAAAAGAAAAAGACAAGCATAAAAAAGATGATCTGACCAATAAAATAAGCTCTATAAAAGATGCTATTACTGCACAAGAGGCTGCAAAAAGCAACATAAAAAACGCCTTGCTCGAAAGTCTCAAGAGCTTCAAAAACCTAAATGAAGAGGCGATGGAATTTGCTCAAAGCATCACTACTCAGAAGGAGCAGCTTAAAAAAAGAATTGAGGAAGAGCTTGCAGCACTGGAACCTACTCAGGACGGTCTAAAAGAGATGGAAGATGCATATCGTAAGAGTCTTATTGAAATGAAAAAGCTAATAGCTGAAGATAATTCCGAGTCTATAGGTGAGTGCATTGAGTCTAACATTAATAGGTGCGAAAAGATTCTTTCTGATTCAAACAGCCAGGATACAGAATTTTTAAGGTCTATGGAGAGCTTTACAGATACCTCTAAGGTTAACTACACCTTCAATAAAGCCAACCCGGAGTCAACGGAGGATGAGGATAACAGAAGCAAGGTGCTTCAGGAGCTTAATAAGGCTTTAAATAAAAAGGGGGAACTCAAAGCAATCAGTAGTGAGCTACTTGCTAAGCTTCCATCTAGAAGGAGTAATTATTACGAAGAAAATTCTGGTTGGAATACTTCGGATTTCAGTCCGGATAATGGTGCTGAAAAGGAACTGGATTACTTGTCAGAGAAAGAAAGTGGACTTACTCAATTAGCCAAAAATATTGCTGAAGAATTGTTTCTAAATGAGTATATAATGGGAGTTTTTAAGCATGATGTACCTCTCCTTAAGGGAGAAGAGGAAGCAAAGGGCTATAACCTGCGAGGACAGGATAAGACCGAAAGAGATGGCTATTTTTCTTATTATGAAGTGGAATATATTATTAACGGGAATAAGGATGAAGGTATAAACTCATTGCTGACTAAGGCTGAAATTCTTTCTATCAGGGTGGTTTCTAATATTATACACATATATACCGATCCGTCAAAAATGAGCAGAGTTACAAGCCTAGCTGCTGCGTTAAGCAGTTGGAATGCAGGTTTATCGCTTCCGCTAATCCAGACGGCGCTGGTATTCTCCTGGGCTATGTTTGAGTCACTGTACGATCAGGAGCAACTAAGTCTTGGTGAAAAAATAGCCCTTTTCAAGACGAAGGATTTGTGGAAAACAGATATTTCCGGGGCAGTAAACAGCAAAAAGTCGGGTGCAAAGGATGATAACCCGTTTTTTCTCAGTTATCAGGATTATTTAAGAATATTTCTGCTTATGACCGATAAGGATAAGAAAATTGCAAGAATACAGGACTTGATTCAATTAAATGTAGGCATGTCATATCCTGGTTATACAATACAGGATTCACACGTTGCGCTCAAAGCCAAAACCACAGTATCAATTAAAAATATGTTTTTGTCTATACCGTTTTTTTCAGTTAAGGACGGAAGAAAAGCTTCTCGATTCTATATTGAAAAAAACATGCTGCTTGGATATTGAAAGCTGATGGGAGGTCTTGGAGTGAAGTTAAATCGTCTATTATTGAACACAGCTAAAGGATCTATCACTGTTGAGGCAGCCATTATTCTCCCCTTTATAATTATAGCTGTGATAGCCTTTGCTTTTATTATACGAATCTATTATGTTAATGACCTTCTTCACAATGCACTTTCCGGAGCAGGAAGAGAGATGGGAGTATATAGTCTGATTTATTATGAGACTAATGCTGAAGAGTTAATCAGCGGAATTGAGCGGTTTAGCAGTTCGGCTTCTGTTAGTGATACCTTTGGTGATAGCTGGGTGACCTCAAGCATTGAGCAAGCGGGTAAGGAAGCTACAGATTACCTTCGTGCACAGTTAGCCTTAGTACCTATTTCTAAGCAGCTTGTTAAAAAGCATCTGGAAACCAATTTTAAGGGAAATGTAAATGAGGCTTTGATCGGCTTGAATATAGTTGAGGGTTTTGATGGAATAAGTTTTACTGAAAGCACTATGCTTGCAGATGGGAGAAGTATTGATATTACGGCTGTATACAATATCAGCTTTCCCTTTCTAGCAAATTTACTTCCTCAAATAACCATAAGGCAGACTGCCTCGGTTTGCATTTGGGCGGGTGAAAATGGAGTAACTACCCGGGAGGAGGAAGGGCAGCCGGGAAAAAATCTTTGGGATTTACCAAATATAAAGCGAGGCAGTGAAATAAGGAAACTCCAGGGAGCAAATCTTCCATTTAATTTCCCTGTTATTGCAAGGTATGAGAGTGGGACTGTTACAAGCATAAAGAGTCTGAATATTGATGAAACATATTACAAGGACTCCGTCAGTCTCAGGAAAAAAATAAATGGATATATAAATAAGCTTGAAGAGTTTAACGGGGACACTAGCGGTGAGTACTCAATCAGCTCCACACAAATCCTTCGAAAGGAGCTGGTATTAGTAATTCCAGAGACAGAGGTAAGTATGAGTCAGCAAAGTGTTATAAATAAGTGCATTGAGTTGGCCAGAAGCAAAGGCATAACGCTGAGAGTTATAAAGGCTTATGGTAAACAAGGGAGTGGTGAAAGTGATTCGGGTGATAAAAATGAAAATGGCAACTCTAGTAAATAGTGTTTTAGTACTTTTGGGAATATCAACGGCTATTCACAGCAGTTCGATATTAATGACAATCTTGACTTTATTTTTAGCCGCAGCTGCATTATTTGATTTGTGTAGTAGAGAAATTCCACTATGGTTGATTATTTTGGCCTTTGGCTTATGGCTCATTATTTCGCTTTTTATTGGATTTCCATCCGGTATACAGGACAGCCTGATAGGAGGGGTAGCAGCCTTTAGTGCTGTAGGTATGCTAATCCTTGTAACAAAAGGACAGGTCGGCATGGGGGATTTGCTTGTAATGACTGTGACAGGCCTCTATACCGGTATTTCTCAAATACCGGGAATATTGTTCTTGTCGGTTATTATTACAGGTTTTTTTTCAGTCTTACTGCTTATATTCAAAGAAGCCAATGTTAAGCATGAGCTGCCGTTTACCCCGTTTATACTGATTGCTACTGTATTTCTGATTTCTTTCTAATTATTTACCTGAGAGGGGCATACAAATGGACATTAATCTAGAAAAAGAGTTTAATATTTGTTTCGAAAACTATTCATCCTCAAATTATATGATTTTAAGGATGAGGGAAGAGCTGAGCATTTTGAGCTATCAGGTTCAGATGCTGCTCAATAATAATATAAGTGGTTTGTTGGAGCTTAATGTAAATTATATTGACAGTGAGCTTAACTTATTTTTTAATGTCACCTCTAAATGCAATTTGATCGGATATATGTCAAGAAAAAAATTCAACAGGAACGAGTTTTTGTTCATGCTTCTGAGCATGATTAACAACATTCTAAACACAAAAGATTACTTGTTGTATGAGCATAATATCTTACTTGATGAGAGATACATTTTTGTTGAGCCCGAAAGAGGTGATGTATATTTTGTCTATCTTCCCTTTAGAAGAGAAAGAAACGATTTCAAATCCTTTTTTACCAGGCTAATTGTAGGATTGGCCGACTTTAATGGAGAAGACAGTGACAACTATATACAGAAAATTCTTGAAAATATTAAAAGTGAGCTTTTCAGCTTAAGCTCTCTAAAAACTCTCGTCCAGGACCTACTGGGAAACGTTATAACAAAAACAAAAGCCGGTGGCGCGATTGTCGCTAAAAGTGACCCGGAGGATTATACCGCGGGTAAAGCAGTTGCTTCTAAAGAAGCAGCAATCAAGATACCCAAAATAGATTCAACGGTCAAATTGGACATAGCAAAAAACCACTTGCCTACAAAAAAGATTAATAAAATAAATACTAAATTCCTTTTGCTACAACCTCTTTTTATAGTCATTTATCTTCTTTTGATAAAAAGTAATTTTATTGATATGACTGATAACAAACTGTTTACAGCACTTATACTGCTTGGAATTCTTGGCTGCGTTGATTTTCTGGCATATAGACTCTTGTTTGAAGGGACCAGCTCCGAAAAACCTGTAAAGCTTCCTGTTATGCTCAGTAGTATTAAAGCAAAGGTGAAGGAAAATACCATTAAGGACAACAAGAAAGCGGGGAACAGTGAAAATTCTGTTAATAATCATTCAAATAAAACTCCATGTGTTGTAAAGTATCATGGTGAAACTGAAATAATAAGGAAACCGAGGGTTAATGCCCATGCTTATCTAAAGGCACTCGAAGGTGAGGAAATAATTGAACTTAATAAAAAGAGTGTATTGATTGGCAGAATGGAGGAGTTTGTAGATTCCGTTATCAACTGCATCTCCATAGGGAAAATTCATGCTGAGGTCTTAAATGAGGGGGGAGAATACTATCTTATTGATTGTAATTCGAGAAATGGTACTTTCATAAACGAAACCAGACTCGTACCCAATACAAGAAAAAAAGTGATAAATAATGACCTGGTCAGGTTCGCCAATCTGGAATACAGGTTCTTAAATACCGATAGAGCCGAGGAGGTGGTGGTATAGTTCATATAATACTTTATGTCTTACTGATTATCTCAGTTATCAGTGATATAAAAACCTCAAAAATAAAAAACTGTCATGTGTTTATGGCTGCGCTGGCAGGTATAGTTATTAATACATATAATATCGGTATAAGTGGACTGAAAATGAGCTTTGCAGGTTTAATTCTACCGGTACTGTTTCTTGGAATATTTTTTTATACAAGGCATATAGGAGCCGGAGACATTAAGCTGTTCAGCGCAATCGGCGCTTTACTTGGATGGAGGGCAATAATATATATCATTATTTATTCCTTTCTGACTGCGGGTATTATATGCATTGTAAGGTCGATTGGAAGGAGAGAACTGAAAGAAGTGTTTTTATCAATGGCAAGTGATATAAAGTTATACTTTATATCTCCAAAGCTTATTTCAGCAAATGACATTTGCAGTAGACATATTTTCAAGCTTTCACCAGCTATAGCAGCCGGTGTACTAATAAATGCGCTCACTGGCTTTCTGGGGACTTAAAGATTTAACATGAATGAGAAGCATAGCATAAAGCGCATTTACTTCGCAAGCACACCCTTATAATTTCGGCTGAAAGCTAAAGTTTTCTGCAGATTGGCAAAGCTCCATAATTTTATCGAATTTCGCTGAGGCATCCTCATAACCGGTATTATAAAGCCTTCTAAGATTTTCAGGATTTCTTTCGAACCTTGAAACCTCTACAGGTTTATCAGGTCTGATTATGATAGCCTTGTTTTCTTTTTCCAAAAGTTCCGCGGTATTTACACTTTTATTATAGACCATATGGCGGTTTGCAA
>JAEZIV010000285.1 GCA_023436515.1 Bacillota bacterium | reverse complement strand
AAAATGAGTGAATTAGATAAACAGGAGTTAGAAATGAGCTTTGCCGATGCTTTTGAAAGCTCACTTGTAACATTGACAACAGGTCAGATTACTAAGGGAAAAATTATCGGATATAATCAAAGTGAAGTTTATGTTGATTTGGGCTACAAGTCAGACGGAGTTATCCCGATGCAGGAGTTCTCCAATGATCCGGACTTTAATCCTGAAAAGTCCCTTAAGGTAGGGGACGAAATTGATGTCTTTGTAGTACGTGTAAACGACGGAGAAGGTAATGTGGTTCTCAGCAAAACAAAGGTTGATGCTGTTAAGGGCTGGGATGTTATTGAAAGTGCTTTTGAAACAAAGAAGCCTGTAACAGTTAAAGTTACTGAAAAGGTTAATGGTGGTGTTATAGGTATTGCCAGCGGTGTTAAGGTGTTCATACCGGCGTCACAGATTAGTGACAGATTTGTTAAGGATCTTTCCGAATTCGTTAAGCAGGTATTGTCAGTAGAAATAATTGAAGTTAACAAGCAGAAGAGAAAAGTTGTTGGCTCTTCAAGAATATTAATTGAAAAGAATAAGGAAAGTGCTTCAAGTGAAATCTGGTCAAACATTGAGATTGGCAAAACCTATAAGGGTGTTGTTAAGAGCTTAATGGATTTCGGAGCATTTGTTGATATCGGGGGAGTAGACGGACTGGTACACTTATCTGAACTTTCCTGGAATAAGATCAAGCATCCATCAGAAGTTGTTAAAATTGGAGATGAAATAACTGTCTCTGTTCTTGAGTTTGATAGAGACAAAAAGAGAATATCCCTCGGTTTCAAGAAAAAGGAGGATAATCCTTGGAATCTTGCTGCTGAGAAATATCAGGTTGGAGACGTTATCAGTGGTAAGGTAGTTAGACTTGTCCCCTTTGGTGCATTTGTAGAAATTGAACAGGGGCTTGACGGATTAGTTCATATTTCTCAGATATCAAATGTTCGTTTAGGTAAGCCGGGTGATGTTCTGAAGGCAGGACAGGTAGTAGAGGCAAAAATTACTGAGCTGGATGTTGAAGCAAAGAAAATCAGCCTTAGCATCAAGGAAGTAAATCCTATTGATCCTGTAGGTGCAAAGAAAGAAGAGTCAGCAGTTGAACCTGGAGAGGAAGCTCCTACCGAGCATGTGGAGGAAATGACAAACACCATCGGTGAAAGCCTCACAGATTTGATTAATGAGTAATTAACTGATCATATAAAGGATGTACCTCGGTACATCCTTTTATTTAGATATAGTGAGAAAATTGTTACATTCTAGTAGCTATATACGTAACATTAAAAAGTTCAGCTACTGCCGACCCTGATTAATTGTATACCCTGGGCTTAAAGGATATCTTCTGCTTTCAGCCTAGAGCTAATCACTATCAACACGGTAGAACATTAAGTTGAGCACATATATAATATAATATGTTCCAGGAGGATAAATCATGGATTATGAGGGCTTTAAAGAAGAGATCTTTAAAATGACCAAAATAAATCTGACTCTTTACAAAGAGAAGCAAATGAAGCGTAGAATTGATGCTTTAATAAAGAAGAATAATATTGATACATACAAGGAATATGTACAGGCTCTAAAAGACAACAAAGAGATGTTCAAGGAGTTTATCAATTATCTTACTATCAACGTATCTGAATTTTACCGCAATCCTGACCAGTGGGCTGTACTGGAAAAGGAAATATTTCCGTTGCTGCTTGGTAAGAACAAAAAGATAAACATTTGGAGTTCTGCCTGTTCAACCGGAGATGAACCATACACATTGGTTATGGTTTTAAATAAGCTATTGCCACTAAGTTCAATTAAAATACTGGCAACAGACATTGATACGGGAGCTCTTGAAAAGGCTCAAAACGGTGTCTATACATCTAAGAGTATTGAGAACCTTCCAAGGGAAATGAAGGAAAAATACTTTACTGTAATTGGAGACAGTTATAAAATAAAGGATGAAGTTAAGAATTGCGTTGAATTTAAGCAATTCAATTTATTAAGGGATCCATTTCCTACAGGCATGGACCTGATTGTCTGCCGAAATGTACTTATATATTTTACTGAAGAGGCTAAAAACGACATTTACAAGAAGTTCAACATGTCATTAAATCCACAGGGTATCTTGTTTGTTGGAAGCACAGAGCAGCTTATTATGGCTAATAAGTATAATTTTAAGTCCCTTAAGACCTTTTTCTATGTTAAGGATGCAGATAACTTTAATTTTGGTTAAACTATCTTATAATGGATAAGTAATACAATATTTTTATAAACAAAAAAAGAGTTTGAATAATGAATCTTTCAAACTCTTTTGGTGCGGATAACAGGAGTTGAACCTGCATGAAATTTCTCTCACATGAACCTGAATCATGCGCGTCTGCCAATTCCGCCATATCCGCTCGAACTCAACTGCATAATGTATTTTACTATAAATGTTTTAGTAAATCAATAGTAAAATAAATATTTAAGGAGGAAATTTATGAATAGCAAGCTTGAGCAGTTTAAGAAGGACATAAGAAGCAAAAAGGTTGCTGTATTGGGTATTGGTATCAGCAATATTCCATTGATTAAATATTTAATAAACCTGGGCGTTGATGTTACAGCCTTTGATAAAAATACACATGAGAATTTAAGAGAGGCCTGTGAAGAGCTGAAGGGACTGCCGGTTAAATACAGTTTGGGAAATGAATACCTGGCAGGACTTAAGGGCTTTGACCTGATATTCAGAACACCGGGAATGAGGCCGGATGTTCCCGAACTGGTGGAAGCTCTCAATAATGGTGCCGAGCTAACCTCTGAGATGGAGATATTCCTTGACCTGTGTCCTGCTCAAGTATTTGCTGTAACAGGCAGTGATGGAAAAACAACAACTACAACCCTTATATATAAGATACTATCAGAACGTGGCTATAATTGCTGGCTTGGAGGTAATATCGGCACACCTCTTCTTAGTAAAATTGATGAGGTTAAGGAGTCGGATAAGGTTGTCCTGGAGCTCAGCAGCTTCCAGCTCATGACTATTAAAACAAGTCCTTCTGTAGCTGTCATAACAAATATTACACCTAATCATCTTGACGTACACAAGTCCTTTCAGGAGTACAT
The DNA here is from genome assembly GCA_023436515.1 of Bacillota bacterium. GTDB lineage: Bacteria > Bacillota > Clostridia > Acetivibrionales > DSM-1351 > Ruminiclostridium. The sequence goes on along the minus strand of JAEZIV010000285.1, from coordinate 4,500 downwards.
TGATGCTAAAAAGCATATCTTTTTACATCAAAAGGAAAGCGACAAGCTGATTTTGAACTATGATAATGATATTACCAAGACCTTTGCAGGTGAAGCAAAAGGCAAATTTGAGTATTTTTCCAGAGCAGCAAATCTGGATAAGGGTGTACTTCTAAAAAATAATAAAATAGTTTATAAGAACAATGATAAAGAAATTGAAATTGTTGATGTGAAGGATATAGTAATTCCCGGTGTACACAATATTGAAAATTATATGGCTGCGACTGCAGCAACCATTGAATATGTTAAGCCTGAAACCATTGAAAGGATTGCGACTACCTTTAATGGTGTTGAGCATAGAATAGAACTGGTTCGTGAATTAAACGGAGTTAAATTTTATAACAGCTCTATTGACAGCAGCCCTTCACGAACCATTGCAGCTCTCAGTACCTTTAAAAACAAGGTTATACTTATTGCAGGCGGCAAGGACAAGGGAATACCCTATGAGCCCATTGGACAGATTATAGCCGAAAAGGTAAAGGTACTTCTGCTAATCGGTGCTACAGCTCCTAGAATTGAAGAAGCCTATAACAACTATGTGCATCAGACTGATATAGAGAGTGACACAAAAATAATACACTGCAGCTCCTATGAAGAAATTGTTACAGCGGCATACAACGAGGCGGTCCCGGGAGATTGTGTAATTCTTTCTCCGGCCAGTACAAGCTTTGACATGTTTAAGAACTTTGAACAGAGAGGCAACCTATATAAGGAATTGGTTATGAAGCTATAGTCACAAATGCCTTAAGGTGTAAAGCTCAAAGAGATAGTAAGTTAATCTGTATATACTTATAATTTAAACCAGACCTCCGGAATCATTTCAGGGGGTCTGGTTTTTCTCAGTAAGGTTCTTCCAATAGCGTTTTGGTATGAATTGCTTCTGTAGCTTAGGATTATATCTGCTTTTTATAGCTATGTGCTTATAGTAGTTCCTCCAGAGGTCCTGAAATTTGATCTCATCCCTGTGAAGCTCGGGTATATTTGCGAGGTCCATGTAGGTGAGCAGCATTTTTCTAGTGTTATATAAGGAAGCGAGCTTTCTTCTGGTATCGTGAATTATCCAGTTCTGATCTGCAAAACGTTCTTTGAAATGGGGTGAAATAAAAGAGATGATATTGTGATCGGGTTGAATTTTTGCATAGTAAATATTATTCTCCAAAAGCTCAAAGCGTAGGAGCCCCAACATCCTATGACACTCGGCTCCAACCTTTCTTGAGGGTACAAGTACATTTAAAGCCCTTTGGTCTCCAAGCATGGAATCAATTTTATGACCTACCTTAAACCCAAGCTTTACGTAGCCCAAAATCCACATCTCACGACCTTTGAGTTCAGAATAGAAGCATTTTTGGATGTTTTCAAGACTTTCGGAGGATATCTTGTGAAGAATGGCCTGTTCTACCGCCTTGGCTTTGGTTTTGTCGGTAGTAATAGCTCTGTATTCATCAACAAGGTTTTGGCTATAGGTCAGAGTAGACTCAATATCTGTGACCTCCTCACGGTCATAATAACAATGGTGAATTGCGGTGAGAAAACCATTCCAGGTACCGTCATACAGATATATCACTGAGGAGCAGCCTCCCATCCTGTGGCTGACTGTAGTAGCTCAGCCATTGCTTTGTATTTTCGGGTGAACTGAATAAATAGAGATCCGACATGTTTTCTCCCAGACCGTTCTCATTTAGTTCTGAGAACAGCGACAGCTGTCCGGGGACATACTTTCTGCCCTGAGGTAAGAGCTTTGCTGAGGTAAGGGCTTCCTTTACAATGTGCTCGTTCTGACTATAGCTTTCATAGGTTTTGCCCTGGCAGATTATAAAGTGACCTGCACGCTTCAGCACAACACCAATCTTCTTAAGGCTGTCAAAATCTAATTTGCCGACTCTTCTTGCAGTAATAATCCTCTGAGCAGATTTGACTCCTATACCCGGAACTCGTAGGAGCATCTCATACTCTGCAGAATTTATCTCTAAAGGGAACAGGTGCAGGTTTCTCAGTGCCCAGCTTGCCTTAGGGTCAAGCTCAGGATCAAAATCAGGGCTAGTCTTGCTCAACAGCTCATCAGCTTCAAAGCCATAAAATCTCAATAGCCAGTCAGCTTGATACAGCCTGAGTTCACGAAGAAGCGGAGGCTTTATTATAGACGGAAGTCTTGGGTCTGTAACTGTTGGAACAAATGCCGAGTAGTATACTCTTTTTAGTGAGAACCTGCCATACAAGGCTTCAGAGAGCTTTAGTATACTTAAATCCCTGTCGGGAGTTGCGCCTACTATGAGCTGAGTACTCTGACCTGCCGGAACAAAGTACTTTCCTGAGTTTCGCTGAGATAAATCTCGCCTGGAAAAGTCTGCATCAGGGAGATTTGCAGGGAAGTTGTCCAGAGGAGATGGAGGGGGGATAGCTGATTTTCCCACAGAAGCCCTTTTAAATCCGGAGGAATTTGCAGACCAGTCAGAATGAACCCTCCCTGTATTGTCCGAGCTGACTCCCTTTATTGGAGTAATTCTACTGCTAAGTCTATGTTCCTTATACTCCATAATGCCTTCGCTGATTTGCTGCATTGGCTTCAAAAGTGCTTTGACAGGTTTCTGTGGGGCTAGCACTTCCAGTCCCTGGTCAGAGGGCAGCTCGATGTTCACGCTCATACGGTCCACATACAGCCCGGCCTGATGGATAAGCTTCGGATCAGCACCCGGTATAGCTTTTATATGGATATAGCCAAAAAATCTTTGCTCCTCCCGCAGTCCTTTGACGATTTCCAGCATTAACTCCATGGTATGGCTGGGGTTTCGTAAAACTGCCGAGCTTAAAAAAAGGCCTTCTATATAATTTCGTCTATAAAAGTTCATTGTCAGATCAATTACCTCATTTGCGGTAAAACTAGCTCTTGGTATATCATTTGAGGCTCTGTTTACACAATAAACGCAATCATAAATACACTCATTTGATAGCAATATTTTTAGAAGAGAAACGCATCTCCCATCGTCAGACCAGGTATGACAAATACCAGCTGCGTGGCTGTTTCCCACTCCCTTTGCGTTTTGTCTTGTCCCTCCACTGGAGGAACAGGATACATCATATTTGGCTGCATCGGCCAATACGCCGAGTTTTTCTAGTAAATCCATAATATTAACTCTCTCTTTGATGAATTTGATTCAGGACTCCTTTTATAGTGGATGTTAAATTACTAGCTTTATGCATTTCTAAATAAATTATAACATGCAGTTTGCAATAAAGCAAACACATGTTCGGTATTGATATTAATTTATCAAAGTTATATAATACAATTTATTAGCCTTTGTCAGGTGAAGCTGAATTTGTTATTGAATATAAGTATAATATTGGCAGATAGCGTGTTTATGATTTGCCGGAATGGAGTTTTTTATGAGAGCTGTTATAACTGTTATAGGAAAAGACAGGGTGGGAATTATTTCCGGAGTTAGTAATATACTAGCTGATAGTAATGTTAATATACTCGATATTACTCAGACTATTCTGCAGGATGTATTTACAATGATAATGCTGGTTGATATTTCAAAGTGCAGTATTCATTTCCACCAGTTATCCGAAAAGCTTGAAGCTAAAGGAGTCGAACTTGGTTTAAGGATACAGATTCAACATGAAGATATTTTTAATTCCATGCATAGAATATGAGGTGAGTGATTAATGTTAGGACCCTTTGAAGTATTTGAAACCTTAAAGATGATTCAAAAAGAAAATCTTGATATCAGGACAATAACCATGGGAATTTCACTTAGAGACTGTTCCCATTCCGATATTGATATAGCCTGTAAGAAAGTATACGACAAAATAACTAGGTATGCTGAAAAGCTGGTAATCACCGGAGAAGACATTGAAAAGGAATATGGTATTCCTATTATTAATAAGAGAATTTCGGTAACGCCCATTGCTCTTGTGGCTGAAAGCTGTGACAGTGCCGATTATACCAAGTTTGCAATCGCAATGGACAAAGCTGCTCAAGCAGTTGGTGTGAACTTTATCGGTGGCTATTCAGCACTGGTTCACAAGGGTTACACTATCGGTGACAAACGTCTTATTACCTCTATTCCTGAGGCTTTAAGCCAGACAAAGCTGGTTTGCTCCTCGGTTAATGTTGCCTCAACAAGAGCCGGTATTAATATGGATGCTATTGCTGAAATGGGAAGAATAATTAAGCAGTGTGCAGAGCTTACAGCCCATAACAACGCTCTGGCTTGTGCAAAGCTTGTGGTGTTTGCCAATGCTGTTGAGGATAACCCATTTATGGCAGGTGCCTTTCATGGAATCGGTGAACCGGAATGTGTCATAAATGTTGGGGTAAGTGGTCCGGGAGTTGTTAAATGTGCTCTTGAGAAGGTGAAGGGTGAAAATTTCGGAGTTGTTGCCGAAACAATTAAGAAGACAGCCTTCAAAATAACCAGAATGGGTCAGCTTGTGGCTCAGGAGGCTTCGAGAAGACTGGAT
>JAEZIV010000412.1 GCA_023436515.1 Bacillota bacterium | reverse complement strand
TCTCCGCAGTTTCCTGATCCCCCTCTGCAATAGCTCTAAACTTGGTTTCAAGCTGCTTTAAAGGGTTTATTATTGGAATGATGAGAAACATACTCAATATCTTTGAAACAAGAAGCGCTACTAAGCTTAATATAACAATTACCGAGAGCAAGGGAATAACGAGGCTCAACAGAAATTGTGGATTTATCCTTACAGAAATCTGTCCGATCTCATTTCCATTCTTATCGTATATTGGCTTTATAGATTGAGTATCGTCATAAAACTCTGATACCTTTTCTGAATACTGCGTCTCTATTTCATTTGAATAGATAATCCTATCCTTGACCATGATTGTGATGTAAATAGTATTTAAATCACTTAAATACGGAACTACTGTGTTTATAACCGACTTTTTATTCAAATCCTCAACCCACCTGGTAATAAGAGGATTATTCTCATCCACCTCTTCAATACTTCCTATTCCCAAGGATGCAAAGGCCTGCCCTGAATTGATTTCCTTTTGTATTTCATAGCTGACAACCTCTGACTGGTACGTAGCAAAGCTTTGAGATGCCACCAGAATAATAAAAATGATAATGCTGCTCATAACTAGAACAGTAATGAACGCTGACAGGGATATTGCTCTTTTAATTCTTTTCTTCAGGGTTCTCCTGTTTTTTACTTTATTCATCAATATACACCTGCTTCTAGGAAGTTTATGCTTTTATTTTACATGACCCAAAGGGATAAACATAGCATAATCTGCTAAATAATTAAATATTTTGTTAATATAAAAGGGATTCCAATATATTATACCTGCTATAGTAAAATATGTCTGGTTTATAACACCTTCCCAAAACAAAACAACAGGATAGAACCTTGATTATAGGCTCCTCCTGTTGATTTACAGCTTGTTATTTACTTTATTTCATTTTGTGCCGCTACTAGGCTGGCAGCGCCATATTTTTCTCTTAGCCGTGGTTTTTCAATCTTACCCGTTGGGTTACGTGGCACTGTATCAAAAATTATCTTCTTGGGCCTCTTGTAACGAGGGAGTGGTGCACAGAAGGTCTCAATCTCCGGCTCAGTGCATATACAGCCCGGCTTAAGCTCTATGATCGCTGCTGCGATCTCGCCCTGCCGCTTGTCTGCAAGCCCGATTACAGCAACATCCTTAATTGCATGATGTGTCCTTAAGAAATCCTCTATCTGGACAGGATATATATTTTCACCACCGCTGATGATTACATCCTTCTTCCTGTCAACCAAGTATATAAAGCCATCCTCATCCATTCTGGCCATATCTCCTGTAAACAGCCAACCATCCTTTAGAACTGCTGCCGTGGCTTCGGGATCATTAAAGTAACACTTCATCACTCCGGGGCCCTTGACAGCTAATTCCCCAACCTGTCCCTGATCAACAGGAACTCCGGTTTCATCAGTGATTTTAACCTCCCAGTCATATCCGGGCACACCAATAGCACCAACCTTATGAATATTCTCTACCCCAAGATGCACGCAGCCCGGTCCGATGGACTCACTCAAGCCGTAATTTGTATCATACTGATGATTTGGGAAGTGCTGCTTCCAGCGGCGTATAAGGCTTGGAGGCACGGGTTGAGCACCTATATGCATAAGTCTCCATTGTGAAAGCTCATAATCCTCAAGCTTTACGTCCCCTCGGTCTATGGCATCAAGAATATCCTGAGCCCAGGGAACAAGCAGCCAAACAATGGTTATCTTCTCTTCGGAAACGGTTTTCAGTATCCATTCGGGCTTAATACCGCGCAGTATAACAGCCTTGCTGCCTGCCAAAAAGCTTCCAAACCAATGCATCTTAGCCCCTGTATGGTACAGCGGTGGAATACAGAGGAAGTTGTCCTCTCTGGTCTGTCCATGGTGGTAAAATTCTGTGTAGCAGGCAGACATCAAGCTTTTGTGAGTATGTAAAATTGCTTTAGGAAAGCCTGTTGTGCCTGAGGAGAAGTAGATAGCGGCATCCTCCTCATCAGAAAGCTTTATATTCGGAGCTTCTGAGGAACAGTTAGCTGTAAGCCTGTCATAATTCTCTGCAAAGGTTGGTCTGTTTTCACCGGCAAAAAATAATGTTTTCACCTGAGGTATCTGGTCATATATGGATTCAATTCGACCGATAAACTCCGGACCAAACACCAAGGAAGTCGTTTCCGATAACTCCAGACAATATTTAATTTCTTCCGCGGTGTATCTAAAGTTCATAGGTACTGCAAGAGCACCGGCTTTTAAGATTCCAAAATAAATTGGCAGCCACTCAAGGCAGTTCATCATAAGAATAGCCACCTTATCGCCCTTTTTGATACCCCTTTTCAAAAGAAGGTTTGCCATTCTGTTGGCTTTTTCGTCAAATACACGCCAGGTCATATCCCGACGGTATTCACCTGCGGGATTGTTCTCGATAAGCTCGTATTCCTTCCATATTACATTGTGACTGTCTTGAAGATCAAGATTGATTTCGGTTAGACAAATCTCCGAACCATACATTTCGGCATTTTTTGACAAGATTTCAGTAATTGGCATTTAGTTTTTCCTCCCGTTCTACCATTTAACACATTTTTAATCCGTATTACATAGCCACGCTGCAACAGTGCAGGTGGCTTAAATCCACTTAATCTTACCTTTTTAGTCAATAAAATATTCTACTATAGTATATTATATGTATTTATTTGCTGGTAATCAACATAATATTGCTTTATTAAATATCTATCAAGCCCATCCTTGCGGCATAGGCTATCACCTGCGCCCTATTCTCAAGCCGAAGTATTTCCAGTATTCTCCCCATATGATATTTGACCGTTCTCTCGGATAGCCCAAGAGCATCTCCTGCCTCCTTATATGTCATGCCCCGGGATACCATCTCTAGTATCTCCACTTGCCTCTGAGTCAGTTGTGGCTGTTCAGTCATATCATTATTTTGTCCATTATCTGGTGTTTCTACTCTCCCCTTAAACTCACTGATCACCTTCGGAGTCACCCACTTGACTGAAGGTTCTATACCCTTTTCCAACTCATGAAGCATAGTTACCAGTTCATTTGCACTTGTGTTTTTTAAGAGGTAACCGGATGCTCCCAGTTTTATGGCACTAAGCAGGTCCTCATCATCTTCGGAGGTTGTCAGCATTACCACCTTTGTGTCGGGCATTTCGGCTTTTATTTGTTTCAATGCATCCAGTCCGCACAAATCTGGCATTTTAATATCCATTAAAATAAGGTCAGGCTTAAGCACCCCTGCTTTCACAACAGCCTCTCTCCCATTACAGGCTAATCCTACAACACTGACTCCATATGTTTCAAGCAAGTATTGAAGCCCCTCTATAAATAACGGATGATCATCCACCAGCATTACTCTCCAGTTCATCTTCCACCTCCTGCAAGGGTATATAC
>JAEZIV010000398.1 GCA_023436515.1 Bacillota bacterium | reverse complement strand
GAGGAGGACTTTCCCTGTGTATGTCGGGCTTTGGCTTCTGGAGTCATGATATCAGCGGCTTCGAAAATACTGCTTCTCCTGACCTTTATAAAAGGTGGGCGGCCTTCGGACTGCTGTCAACCCACAGCAGACTGCACGGAAGCAGCTCCTACAGGGTGCCCTGGCTTTTTGATGAGGAGTCGGTGGAGGTTGTGAGATATTTTAGTAAGCTGAAGTGCTCGATTATGCCATACCTTTTCAGCAATGCCTGCTTTACGGCTGAAACCGGGATACCTTCTATGCGTTCAATGGTACTCGAGTTTTATGGAGATAGAGGGTGTGATTACCTTGATATGCAGTATATGCTAGGGGATTCACTTTTAGTGGCACCCATCTTTAACGCTGAAGGGAGTGTGGAATACTACCTCCCAAAGGGTATATGGACACACTTTATTTCAAATGAAAGGATCGTTGGAGGTTCATGGCAGTACGAAAAGCATGACTTTTTAAGCCTGCCTGTTATGGTGAGACCAAATTCCATAATAGCTGTTGGAAACAATGATAGCCTGCCCGATTATGATTATGTTGAGGGTACTTCCCTTCACATTTTTGAGCTAAGTGAGGATGAAGCCTCCGAGGCAACAATTTACACCATCGAGGGAAAAGCAAAGGGCTTTGCCAGTGCAATCCGAAATGGAAGAGCTGTTTCGGTCACTGTCAAGGGCTTGAAGAATTATTCGATTATTATGAGAAATATAAACACAATAAGCGATTTAAAAGGTGGAACCTTCAAATCAAATCCTCTTGGAGCAGAGCTGATACCTATTGGCGATACTAATGAAATTACATTTATAATTGAATAAATTAATCATAAAATAAATATATTAAAATAGTTTTAGAAAAAAGTTAATTTTTCTAAAACTTTTTTCCTTTTATGGTGTATATATAAGCAGAGCACAAAAAAAGGTGGTGATAACGCAATTGGAGGTTTCGGATCTACATATATTTAATGAATACAAAAAGAATAACAGGAAAGGCCTGGAGCTTGTGTATGACAGATATAAAAAGTACGTTTACTCAATTGCTTATCACTATTCAGGGAACAAGGAGGATGCTCTGGATATAACACAGGAAGTTTTCATATCTGTATTTAAAGCTTTTGGTAGTTTTAAGGAGCAGTATTCCATACTACCCTGGATAAAAAAAATAACCGTCAATAAGTGTCTTAATTTTATTAGAGGCAGAAAAGAGGCTGTATCTTTAAATACAACCAATGCAAAAGGCGACGAGCTTCAGAATACTCTTTACTCCTCTGAAAAGGCTGATGCTGCTGTGGAGTGCAAGGATACCAAAAGGGCACTGGAGGAAGCAATAAGGAGTCTTCCTGAAAGGCAGAGAATGGCTGTCTTACTCCGACATATGAAGCAGATGAAATATGAAGATATAGCAAGTACCATGAAGCTTCCTCAAGGCACTGTTAAAACTCTTATACATAGTGGAAGGGCAGCATTGAAGAATAGCTTGATCAAGCAAGGTGTTTGGGAGGTGTAGGATATGAGTAAGGCGTTGGAAGAGACTTCTCCAGATTTAAATGATAGATGCAATAAAGCTGATTCTATGTTACTACAGGATTATCTTGAAGGAAGTATTGATCCCATAGACAAAATATTTGTGGAGGGTCACCTTAATGCCTGTAAGGCATGCAGAAGAGAATTATCAGAGCTTAAGCTTATGTTGTGGGAGCTTGGTAACAGGAATAATTTTGAGGTGGAATATCCATCTGACTTGGATCATTTGGGTCAGTCATTAATCGATGAGGTGCTTGGAACTGAAGAGAGAAGCACAGCAAGAAGGGTGATAGATATTCAGACTAATAATATTCGACTTTCAAGTAAATTTGTTGAATACCTTCCGGGAGCAAATCAAGCTCCTGATATGCTCAAGAAGGCATCAAAGGGCTTTGCAAAGGGTGTGTCGGCAGGCTTGAAAAAGGGAGTCAGTAAAGGTGTCAGGAAAATGCTGGAGGCAAGGTAGCTGATTGGGGAGGGTAAAATGTTGGTTTTATACATTCTGTGGTGTGTATTTAAATATTTGCTGTTAACCTTTCTTGCTGTTATTCTGGCAATTCTGCTGATACCGTTTAGGTATAGTTTTTCAGGTGATAAAGATGAGAGCTCAAGGTTTTCAGCGCATGTATCCTGGTTGTTTGGGGGAATAAAGGTATTTGTCAATTATGATTCGGATAAGCTTAAAACTGTATTTAGCATCTTCGGAATACGGAAATCAATTAAGGCTAATGGAATAGTACATACAATACCAGAGAAAGCTGACCCTGAACCTAAACCAAAACCCAAACAAGGAAAAAGTACCTATTTCAGCTTAACACAAGGTATTCTGGTGAAGGCTTTTAAATGCCTTTTCAAGATGCTAAATCACTGCAAGCCCCAAAAAATCCGACTGAAGGCCAAGGCCGGATTTGAGGACCCGATGTATACTGGCTTACTATATGCCATACAGGGAGCCGGCTTTGCGGTTTTAGATAAATATGAAATTCATTTGCAGCCGGATTTTGAGGATGAAGAGCTAAGAGGAGAGCTGGATATCAGAGGCAGAATTCAACTAATATACCTTTTATTGGTTGGATTAGAGCTCCTATTCTCGAAGCCGGTCAGAACTGAGATTATTAACAATTTTAAAATTAAAATGAAAAGGAGAA
>JAEZIV010000381.1 GCA_023436515.1 Bacillota bacterium | reverse complement strand
ATATAATTCTTAAATAACTCTAAACTATATTGTGAGTTTCTCCATAATTGCCATGCAAGTGATACTGTTGTGATGTTAGAAAAAGATTTCGATGCTGGATAGAATATTACATAAGCATCTGGATAATCAGGGGTTTTATAAACAATATCTTTCCTTATTTGTGCTTACATAATATTGAAATTATAGTAAATATTTAATGGGAAGTTGCTGGTGAAAAGTATAAATCAGCAGGAGTCGTAGCAACATTGCGAAATATCAAGAAATCGAACTTCCAGTGTGTCTAGTTGGGCTACACCACTCCATAGTATAGCCTCCGGATCAGATGATTAACAGCATCGGTTTGGAGGCTTTTATTTTTATTTACATAAATGAAAATCAGAGTTGACAGAGCTTAAGGTTTACCTTATCTATAATTACGTATATTTTTGCCAGTTTTATTGAATATTTTAATAAAATTTGTTATAATATTAACGAATATTGTTAATATTATAACAAATTATTCTACAATTATTAAGGGGGTCACAATTAATGAGTGGAACTGAGTGCTGCTGCAACTGTGCAGACGAAAACAGCAAAAAACTCACCGAAATTATTGCAAAATACAAGGAGACAAGAGGTGCTCTAATTCCTGTTTTGCATGAAGCCCAAGAGGTTTACGGCTATTTGCCTGAGGATGTAATTAAGAAAATCTCAGCCGGACTGAACGTGCCACTAGCTGAAATTTATGGTGTAGTAACTTTCTATACTCAATTCTCATTAAATCCAAAGGGACGTTTCAAAATTAATGTATGTATGGGAACTGCGTGTTATGTTAAGGGCTCCGGCGACATTCTTGATAAGTTCAAGGAAAAGCTTGGGATCGAGGTAGGACAATGCACAGAGGATGGAAGATTCTCTCTGGATGCATGCAGATGCATAGGGGCATGTGGTCTTGCACCTGTAATCATGATAAATGATGATGTCCATGGAAGACTGGTTCCTGACGATGTGGAAGGAATCCTGGAACAGTACAAAGAAAAATAGAACCGGAGCTACATATGAGAGATCTGTCACTTCACATACTTGACATAGTTCAAAATTCCATAAAAGCAAAAGCAAGCGAAATAACTATAGTTCTGACGCAAAAACCTGACACGAAACTAAAGAAGAACTTTCTTGCACTAAGGATATCCGATAATGGCATTGGGATGGACAGTGAGCTTTTACAGGCGGCTGAGGATCCTTTTGTAACAACCAGAGATACCCGTAAGGTGGGACTAGGTCTTCCTTTGTTAAAGGAAGCGGCGTTAAAATGTGATGGTGAGTTCAAATTAAGCTCTCAAAAAAATGTTGGCACGGAGGTTTTAGCTACCTTCTCAATTAATCATATCGACAGACTTCCAATTGGTGAAGTAGGAGAGACGATGATTACATTGATTCAGTCAAGTCCTCAGATCAGATTTGTACTAAATCTGAAGAGTGAAAAAGGAGAGTTCAGACTGGATACCCTGGAGATAGCTAAATCACTTGAGGGTGTGGTTATTACGGAATATTTAATTATAAATTGGTTGAACGAGTATATTGATGACAACATCAAAAATATTTTCGGAGGTGTACTAAATGAAGTCAATAGCTGAATTAGATGAGATCAGAAGAAGAACTCTTGAACAGATCTCGCTCAGATCAAATGACAGCGGCTTACGAGTTATTGTAGGTATGGCTACCTGTGGAATAGCAGCAGGAGCGAGACCGGTAATGAAGGCATTTATGGAGGAGATAAATAAAAGAAAGCTTCAAAATGTTACCGTATCTATGACCGGATGTATCGGAGCCTGCAGACTTGAACCCATAGTGGAGATTATTGACAGTGAGGGTAATAAGGTTACCTATGTAAAAATGACTCAGGAAAAGGCTGAAAGAGTTGTTTTGGAACACCTTGTTAACGGCAAGGTTTGTTCAGATCTCACTATTGGAGCAGAAGAGTCAAACAAATAATTAATACTTGATTTTTGGGAGGGTTTAAAAATGCAATTATATAGAGCACATGTGCTTGTTTGTGCAGGTACCGGTTGTACTTCCTCCAACTCAATAAAGGTTATGGAGGAAATGGAGGCGCTGCTTAAAAGCAACAGTCTTGAAAATGAAGTTAAAATTGTCAAGACCGGTTGCTTTGGACTTTGTGCCGAGGGCCCCATAGTTGTTATATATCCGGAAGGAGCCATGTACGTAAGAGTTGAGGTTGGAGATGCTAAAGAGATTGTTGAAGAGCATCTTCTTAAGGGTAGGTTCGTAAAGAGACTCCTTGCTGGAGAAAAGGAAGCTGAAGATATATCAAAGGCTCTTGAAAGTGTAGACTTCTTTAAGAGACAACACAGAATCGCTTTGAGAAACTGCGGTAGGATTAATCCGGAGAACATAGATGAATATATCGCATTTGACGGTTATAAGGCTCTCGAAAAGGTGCTTACTGAAATGACACCTGAGGCCGTTATAGACACAATTAAAAAGTCAGGCTTGCGTGGAAGAGGGGGCGGAGGTTTCCCTACCGGATTAAAGTGGGATTTTGCCGCTAAGCAGGTTGCTGATCAGAAGTATGTCTGTTGTAACGCCGATGAAGGCGATCCCGGCGCATTTATGGACAGAAGCGTACTTGAGGGAGATCCCCATTCACTCATTGAAGCTATGGCTATCGCAGGTTTCGCAATTGGTGCTACTGAGGGCTTCATATATGTAAGAGCAGAATACCCCATAGCGGTTAAGAGACTTCAGATCGCAATAGATCAGGCAACAGAATACGGAATACTGGGAGACAATGTATTAGGTACGGGTCACAAGTTCCACCTTGAGATTAGACTTGGTGCCGGAGCATTTGTCTGCGGTGAGGAAACAGCGTTAATGACCTCCATTGAAGGTCATAGAGGTGAGCCAAGACCAAGACCTCCGTTCCCGGCGGTTAAGGGTTTATGGGGAAAACCAACAATTCTTAATAATGTTGAAACCTATGCAAATATCCCTGTTATTATTCTTGAGGGTGCTGAGTGGTTTGCAAACATAGGAACTGAAAAGAGTAAGGGGACCAAGGTTTTTGCTTTGGTAGGAAAAATAAACAACACCGGTCTGGTTGAGGTTCCTATGGGAACAACTCTCAGAGAGGTTGTATACGACATAGGTGGAGGAATTCCAAAGGGTAAGAAGTTTAAGGCAGCTCAGACCGGAGGACCTTCCGGAGGCTGTATACCAGCTTCTCATCTGGATACCCCCATCGATTATGATTCACTTATTGCACTGGGCTCAATGATGGGCTCGGGCGGACTTATTGTAATGGACTAAGATAACTGTATGGTAGATATAGCAAAATTCTTCCTTGAATTTACCGTTGATGAATCCTGCGGAAAATGTCCACCATGCAGAATTGGTACAAAGCGCATGCATGAAATACTGGACAGAATCACTGAAGGTAAGGGCGAAGAGGGTGATATTGAGAAGCTGGAGCTCCTTGCAAAGAACATAAAGGCATCAGCCCTGTGTGGTCTGGGTCAGACAGCGCCAAATCCAATACTCAGCACATTGAAATATTTCAGAGATGAGTATGAAGCTCATGTATATGACAAGAAATGTCCTTCAGGTGTGTGTAAATCAATGCTGCAGTATACAATCGACGCTGTTAAGTGCAAGAGCTGCGGTCTGTGTACAAAGGTATGTCCGATGAACTGCATAAGCGGTGAAAAGAAGGTTCCATATGTAATAGATCAGAGCAAATGTGCAAAATGCGGTGCTTGTTTGGAAAAATGTCCATTCAAGGCCATAGCTAAGGTTTAAGGGGGGAGAGTAGGTTAATATGTCAATGGTTAATATAACAATAGACGGCAAGAAACTGCAGGTTGAAAAGGATATAACTATTTTAGAGGCGGCAAGACAAGCCAATATTAAAATACCAACACTGTGCTTCCTTAAGGATATAAATGAAATAGGCGCATGCAGAATGTGTGTTGTAGAGATTAAGGGTGCAAGAGCTCTGCAGGCAGCGTGTGTTTATCCTGTAGCTGAAGGACTTGAAATATTCACACAGAGTCCAAGTGTAAGAGAAGCAAGGAAGGTTACTCTGGAATTAATACTTTCCAATCATGATAAGAAGTGTCTTACATGTGTAAGAAACAAGAATTGTGAACTCCAGACACTGTCAGAGGAATTAAATATCAGCCAGCTCAGGTTTGAAGGCGAGAGCGTAGTCTATCCACTGGATGATTTCTCACCATCAATAGTAAGAGATCCGAATAAATGCATACTTTGCAGACGTTGTGTAAGCGTTTGTAAGGAGGTTCAGTCGGTGTCTGTTATCAGTGCAGCCGAGAGAGGCTTTAAGTCAACAATATCCTGTGCTTTTGACAGATCCTTGTCCGAAGTACCCTGTACAATGTGCGGGCAATGTATAAGTGTTTGTCCTGTTGCAGCCTTAAGGGAGAAGGATGATACCGACAAGGTGTGGGACGCTCTGTCAAACCCTGAGCTTCACGTTGTAGTTCAGACTGCACCAGCGGTAAGGGTTGCAATCGGTGAAGAGTTCGGAATGCCAATAGGCTCAAGAGTTACCGGAAAAATGGTTTCTGCACTAAGTCACCTTGGTTTTGCTAAGGTTTTCGATACAGATACCGCTGCTGACCTAACAATTATGGAGGAAGGTACTGAGCTGCTCAACAGGATTAAAAACGGAGGAAAGCTTCCTGTTATAACCTCCTGCAGCCCGGGATGGATAAAATTCTGTGAGCATAATTACCCGGAATTCCTTGATAATCTGTCTTCCTGCAAATCACCTCATGAAATGTTTGGAGCGGTACTTAAAACCTATTATGCAGAAAAAATGGGAATTGATCCTTCCAAGATATTTGTTGTTTCAATAATGCCATGTACCGCAAAGAAATTTGAGGCACAAAGGCCTGAGTTATCTGCAGCAGGCTATGCTGATGTAGATATTGTTCTTACAACAAGAGAGCTGGCAAGAATGATCAAGGAAGCGGGAATCGACTTTGTAAACCTTGAGGATGGTCAGTTTGATCATCCAATGGGAGAGGCTACCGGGGCAGCTGTTATTTTCGGTGCTACCGGAGGAGTTATGGAAGCAGCCCTGAGAACTGTTTCTGAAATAGTTTCAGGCAAATCCTTTGATAATGTTGAGTATCATGCTGTCAGAGGAATAGAAGGTATTAAGGAAGCTGTAGTTGAGATAGGAGATCTCAAGGTGAGAGCCGCCGTTGCTAACGGACTGGGCAATGCAAGAAAGCTGCTGGACAGCATCAAGGCCGGTGAGGCACAGTATGATTTCGTTGAGATCATGGCTTGCCCCGGAGGCTGTGTAAATGGCGGCGGACAGCCTATTCAGCCTTCTTCGGTGAGGAGCTGGACCGACCTCAGAACTGAAAGAGCAAAGGCTATCTACCAGGAGGATGAGAGCCTCACAATAAGAAAATCTCATGAAAATCCAATAGTTCAGGAAATGTATGAGAAATACTTCGGTGAGCCGGGAAGCCACAAGGCTCATAAGCTGCTCCATACTCATTATGTACAGAGAGAGAATTATCCGGAAGTAAAAGAATAAAACGTAATTATATAAAAGAGGGGCTGCTGCAAAATGAATGAGTTTTGCGGCAGCCCCTCTGCCTTTTAACTAGTATAAGCATAATGCAGGTCCCCAAAGGCCAACAGCTGTCGCATAATATGATTTAAAATAAGATAATAGTATTCAATGCAGCAGTGTTGAAATATTCATTGTATTTTATCTCTATAAAACTATTTATTGAGTAGACAGGATTTGCTATAATATGGATATATTGTTTACATATTTCGGAGGTGCGTACTATGAATAATAGGCTAATCGGATTGATTCAGCTATTAAACACAAGGTGTATAAAAAGAGGCTTCACTTTAGTATTAACAATACTTATTTTGATTTCTGCATTATCAGGCTATGGAGTTTCGGCTCAGAAACTAAAAATTATTGAAGTAAAACCTGAGATTCCTACCTCATATTATAGTTTCTCAGATGGAATGGGGCTTTTTACTTATAACGGAAAGTGCGGCTATTTGGGGGCAGATGGCAAGGTTGCCATAGAACCTAAATACAATAGGGGAATCCTATTTTCAGAAGGAGTGGCTCTTGTAGAGGATGTAAACAAAAATTTAGTTATCATTGACAAGAAGGGCAAAGAGCTTTTTACAAGCAAGGAATACAATCTTCCGGACCTCACAGATGGATATTTCCAAAATGGTGCTGCAATAGTACCGACTAAAAATAATAAGCGCTATGTAATAATTGATAAGGCTGGTAAGGAATTGGGGACAGTTCAGAAAAATGGATATGTTCCGAAAGGAAGGCTTTCAAGTGGGGTTATCGTCTGGGGGCTAAATAATAGCAATAAAATCAAATTAACTGATGTAACAGGTAAAGAGTTAACAAATGAAATTGTTACTGGATTTGGAGCTAACAATATGCCAAGATTAAACTTCAAGGATGATTTGTTAGCTGTTCCAAATTTTGATAAATCATGGAATGTAATAGATATAGCCGGAAAAAAAGTGTTCAAAGATAATTTTGAGGAATTGGGACAGCCCTCTGAGGGGCTTATTGCCTTCAAAAAATACGGGAAATGGGGATACATGGATTACAAAGGTAAAATATCTATTAAGCCTCAGTATGACAGTGCACACGATTTTTCCAATGGGCTTGCCGCAGTTAGTGTAAATGGTAAAGTCGGCTTTATTGATAAGAATAACAAACGGATCATTGCACCTAAATTCAATGCAGAACCAAAGCTAAATTTATCATCCATAGCATACTATCAGTTTGACAGCAATGGTATTGCTC
>JAEZIV010000020.1 GCA_023436515.1 Bacillota bacterium | reverse complement strand
GGCTGGGGTAGCTTGCCATGAGCTCATTTTGTATGTCATAGGCGTTGTTTTCGTAGTTGTCCAATATTATAAGCTGCTTTGGAAAGAAGCCGGCTATCTGCCTGCACAGCACGGAACCGATGGAGCCGCCCCCTCCGGTAACCATGACAATATTGCCGTTGATTAAGGTGCCTATTTCATTGTTGTCAAGCTTTACGGGCTCCCTTCCCAACAAGTCTTCTATGTTTACATCACGAATTTTCTGTACTGTAACCGTTTCATCTATCAGCTGGGAGAGTGAAGGCAGTATCTTCACCTTACATTTAGTGTGAGAGCATATGGTAAAAAGCTCATTGATGGTTTTGGTGGGGGCCGAGGGAATGGCGATGACTATCTCGTCAATTTCCTTCTCCTGAGCAATTCTTACTATATCGTCCCTGGTGCCCGCAACGGTGACTCCATTGAGCTTTTTACCCTGCTTGCCGGGGCTGTCGTCGATGAGCACCACAGGAGTACACTTCAGCTCGGGATGCATGCGATATTCGCTGATAAGGGAGGCTCCGGCATCTCCGGCACCTATGAGCATGATTTTCCTGGCGCTCTTAATGAGGAGAATATCTCCTCTGAACATTCGCCTGAAAACACGATAGCCAAGCCTGACCCCGCCTATGAAAAATACATCGATAAAGAAGGTTATGATAAATATGCTTCTGGGTATGGGGGTATTCATCAGGAATACATAACCCATCATAAAGATGTTGCCCACAAGTGCTGCAAGTACAATATTTGACAGCTCGTATACTCCCGCATACTTCCTTAAGCTGCTGTATAATTTCAATATAAAAAAGCAGACTAGTTTTGCAGCTGTGGCAATAAGCATAAGGTGCGGTATCTCATTTGCAAATACATCTGTTATATTGTCGAACCTTAGTTCAAACCTCAATAAATAAGCCAATAGCAAGGATAGATTTATTAATACTATATCAAATAGTGTCAGAAACAAAACTCTTACTTTATATTTCATATGAATGCCCATGCCCAGCATTTCGCACAAGAAAATATGTATTTCCCGGATTGAAATTGCACGGGCTCAGTGCCTCCTTTATTGAATTTATAAACTTCTTTTAACCTTTAAACATCTCGACTTACTATACTTTCGACCAACATAATACATTATATCAGTTATATAACATTAGGTGAAGCAGTAAACGTAGCCAATATTCCAAAAGCGCCATACAGCCGATGTTCTTGTTTTGACGCAGCTTTTGATGTATTATATACTATAGTAAATATGGATACTTTTATTAGTCAGGAGGATTGCATGTATAGAATCTTTATCAAAAGAATTTTAGATTTAGTATTTGCTGTGTTATTTATTATACCTGCGCTTCCAATTCTACTTGTAGCAGTATTCCTAACAAAGCTCACTTCAAAAGGGTCAGCCTTTTTTATTCAACATAGACCAGGTAAGGATGGAAGGATTTTTAAGATATATAAGCTTAGAACAATGACCCTTGACAAAGACTCAGAGGGTAACTTATTACCCGATATGCAGAGAATCACCAAGCTCGGTAATTTATTTAGAAGGCTCAGTATAGATGAGCTCCCACAGCTTCTGAATATCCTTAAGGGAGAGATGAGCTTTATCGGTCCCAGGCCTTTGCTGGTTCAATACCTGGAGCATTATTCACCGGAGCAGATGAGAAGGCACGAGGTTCTGCCGGGTATTACAGGCTGGGCTCAGGTAAATGGAAGAAACGCAATATCCTGGGAGGAAAAGTTTAAGCTTGACGTGTGGTATGTGGACAATCTGTGCTTGCTTTTAGACATAAAAATATTATATAAAACAATAAAAAATGTTTTGGCAAAGAAGGATATAAACAGTTCTGCCGGAGATACAATGCCTGTGTTTACAGGAACAAATAATTCTGTATCATTGTAAGGTTATATAGTAAATCTACAGATTAAGGAAGCTATATGGAAAAACTATTGATAATTGGGGCAAGCGGTCATGGAAAGGTAGTTGCTGAAATAGCCGAATTAAGCAATTCCTGGAGCGAAATTGCATTTATAGATGATAACCCAAATGCTTTTTTAAAGGATTATCAGGTTTTAGGCAGCAGTAGTCTGCTGGAGCAATTGCAGAATCAGTACCTGCACGCCTTTGTTGCAATTGGTAACAATCAGGTTCGCTTAAGTTTAATTAATAGACTTCAAAAGCTTGGGTACAAAATCCCGGTATTAGTACACCCCAAAAGCATAGTCAGCACTAGCTGCTCTATAAGCAGTGCTTCTGTTGTTATGGCTGGAGCAGTGATTAACCCTGATTGTAAAATCGGTACTGGTTGTATAATCAATACCGGCAGTACTATTGACCATGACTGTACCTTGGAGGACGGGGTACACGTATCACCCGGAGCTCATTTGGCAGGAACAGTGCATGTAGGTAAAGCCAGCTGGGTATGTCTCGGTGCTAATATAATAAACAACACGGTTGTTGGCGTTAATTCAGTGGTTGCCGCAGGTGCAACCGTTATATCCAATGTACCGGATAATGTACTTGTTGCTGGAACACCTGCAAAAATAAAAAAGCATTATTTGAAAAATGCCTAAGTTAAAAGTCTAAGTTAGATGCTAAGTTAATAGAACCTCTGTAATGTTAAATATGCATATTTAGATATCTACTCTTGAGATTGGTGGTTTGACAATGGATAAACGTATTTACATATCCCCCCCCCACATGAGCGGAAGGGAGCAAAAATATATACAGGAAGCCTTTGATACTAATTGGATAGCTCCCTTAGGAGCTAATGTTGATGCCTTTGAAAAAGAAATATGCCGATATGTTGGTATGAAGCATGGGCTAGCTTTATCCTCCGGTACTGCTGCAATTCATCTTGCATTAAAATACCTTGGAGTAAAGCAAGGAGATTATGTGTTTTGCTCTAGTCTTACGTTCTCAGGCAGCTGTAACCCAATAGCTTATGAAGGGGCCATACCTGTTTTTATTGATAGCGAGCCGGA
>JAEZIV010000315.1 GCA_023436515.1 Bacillota bacterium | reverse complement strand
GGATGCGATATTAAAGGGAACACCAATAAAAACATCCGCACTTCTCTGGTAAAGCTGACAGGACAAGGTACCGTTTGCAACGTAGAACTGATAGAAGCAATGACATGGCGGAAGAGCCATTTTGTCTATTTCTCCTACATTCCAGGAGCAGACGATCAAACGCCTTGAATCGGGATTGTTTTTGATTTGGCATATTACCTCTTTGAGCTGATCAATCTTTCTGCCGTCAGCCGCATCCCAGGACCTCCACTGATGTCCGTAGACAGGGCCTAGCTCTCCGTTTTCATCTGCCCATTCATCCCATATGGAGACATTATTGTCTTTTAAGTACTTTATATTGGTTTCACCCTTTATAAACCAAAGCAGCTCATGTAATATTGATCTTAGGTGAAGCTTCTTTGTTGTAAGAAGCGGAAATCCCTGCTGAAGGTCAAACCTCATCTGATATCCGAAGGTACTGATGGTGCCCGTTCCTGTCCTGTCTTCCTTCCTTACCCCATTCTTCAGTATATGCTCGCAAAGATCGAGATACTGTTTCATATTCCAACCCCCCAATAAGTTTTCAATTCATGAAATTCCATTATTTATTGCTTACAATCGGATCAAGTTTTTGCAAACTCCATCCAACCATACTACCAAATCGCTTCAAGTCTGCTGTAAAGCATTCCGCTACCTTAACCGGGCTTCAACCGTAATCAACCTTTTCAGAATAGGTAGCCTGTCCTTACTATTATTTCATAAATGACATTTAAACTCAACCTTACTTAAAAATTAAGCTAAAAGCCATCTACCATCAACCATACTTATGCTCTGATGGTCTTTCCAGTCCTGCTGAAGCCCCAAACAGAAATTCGCAACCCCTTGCTGCCAGCACAAAGATAATCAGAACTGAAAAGTACCTGTATCTTACCTGAATCTCAATAAACAGGTGTACCAGGATAAAACACAATAGTATTATTGACAGTAGCATGAACTCTTCCTTGATAATTCTATTAGTGAGTACAGATATAAAACCAAATCCGAGTAGAGCAAATATTAGCACATAGAATCCCTTTTCAAAGCTAAGTACTGTTTGTTCGATTCCTTTAACCTCCGGAGGCGCTCTAAGCTCGCCATCCACCTCTTCATAGAAGCTCCACATTAGGGTATCGTACTCAGCCCACATAATGAAAACCTTAGTACACAGCAGGGTTGCAAGCTTAAATGGCTCCACCGAAACTCTTTCTTTTATGGTATTAATGGCCTTTTCATTCCTTTTGTTGAAATCACTGATCTGGTATATATTTTTGTCATCCTCTAAATTGTAAAGCCCTTTTGACTGGTGATTTAGCCCTACGACAAATTTCCATAGAGGAAAGTTATTTTTTAGCCCTTGGGAATTAATCCCTGTCATCTGTACAATGCTGGATATACCCAAACTCCCCACAATGTATGCCACAATAAGTATTGCCGCTACAATTACTCTTGCAATGCTTCCATCATGAAGTGCACGAATAACACACCAAATTGTTACCGAAGTCACCAGAAGCAATCCCAGGGGCCTAACAGCATTCCCAAGTGCTATGAGTAAGGCAGCAGTAATTGCACTGCCAAGGAGATTCATGCGCCTTGACATAAGTGCATATATCGCTGTCAAAAATAAAAATGCAGCTAGGTGTTGATTGGTTAAGGCAGAAGAAAGTAAGTAAGGTGCAGGATAGAAAAGATAGAGAAGTGCCACATATCTTGCGGCAAAATCCGTTGATACCTTCCTTGCCAAAAGGTATATTAAAGCGTTTGAGCCAGCCATGAATACACAATTAATTAATTTCAAGGGTAAAAGGCCTGCTCCGAATAGCTTGATAAGAC
Organism: Bacillota bacterium; assembly: GCA_023436515.1. Taxonomy (GTDB): domain Bacteria; phylum Bacillota; class Clostridia; order Acetivibrionales; family DSM-1351; genus Ruminiclostridium. The sequence goes on along the minus strand of JAEZIV010000315.1, from coordinate 2,384 downwards.
AGGCATAGTATATTACCGGCCCTGTCTGATATGCCCAGGTTCTGAAGTAAAAATCCTGTTCAAATGCCCTCTTTCCCTTGACCAACTCCACAGCATTAAGATAAAAAACACTAAAATCGGAAACAGGAACGGTATTTGTACATAAAACAAATATTCCTTTTAATACAAGAGCAGCCAAAAAAACAACAACAGTAAAGGGCATGGGTAAAATCTTAAATCTGGCAGTTAAAAAATAGAGTAATATAAACATGGGTACAACAGCAAGTACATAAAAATAGGCTTTTGTACTTGCAATTTTACCTAAATTAAGAGCGATAATAAATACAACAAATATGGCTGTAGTAAGTATTATCAACTTACCTGCAGCAGATGCCGATCTGGAATCCATCAATTACCTCAAAGAATTATATTGAAAGTTAAAGTGATGAAACCAGAGCCAAGCCTACACTATAATGGCATCATCAACTTTTATTTCCGGAGTCTTCAAAGCCCATTAATTCACCGACAATATACAGTGGTCTGGCTTTTACCTCCTCATATATTCTTCCCACATATTCCCCCATAATACCTATAACTATGAGCATTACTCCATTTAAGAACAGTGAAACCGCCATTGAGGATGCCCAGCCTGATACAATATCCTTCTTAATGATACCTTGAACAATAACAACAATAAGGTAGATAAAGCTTAAAGCTGATACCAGCATGCCCATAAAGGTAGCCAGTTTTAACGGCTTATAGGAAAATGAGAATATACCGTCAGCCGCCAGCTTTAGCATTTTCTTCAGAGGATACTTTGTTTCACCGGCAAACCTTTTTTCTCTATGATATTCAACACTTGTTTGCTTAAAGCCCACCCAGCTTACCAGACCACGGACATACCTTGATCTCTCAGGCAGACATTTCATAGCATCACAGACCCTCCTGTCTATCAACCTGAAATCGCCTACATCCACCGGCAGCTTAACATCTGTCATACTGTCAAGAAATCTATAGAAAGTCTTTGCTGTAAACCTCTTAAAAAAGGTTTCTCCATCCCTTTTTAGTCTCTTTCCGTATACAACCTCATAGCCTTCCTTCCATTTATCTACCATTTGAAGTATAACTTCCGGAGGATCCTGAAGGTCAGCGTCAATTATAACAATAGCATCACCTTTTGCATAATCCATTCCGGCAGTTATAGCTATCTGATGACCGAAATTTCTTGCGAAATTGATAACACGCACCGCAGGATTGTTAATGGCCATATCCTTTAGCTTGAAATATGTATTATCCTTGCTTCCATCATTAATGAAAATATACTCTACATCCATAAAATAATCTTTAAATACTGCTGATAAACGTCTGAAGGTTTCATCTATTACCTCCTGTTCATTGTAAACAGGAACTACTATTGATAACAGCTTTTTGTCCATTCCATTCCTCCGAGCATTTCCCATTCTACTTGGGATATATTTAGTAAAACATATTCCAGACAAAGCCAACCTCATTATATCATAGGTGAAATATGTCGTAAACTAACTAAAGTTCATAAATTAAAGCTTATGGAACCAAGCTTAAAAAACTAATCCATTAGAAAGTATTGTCAAATTGGTTGCCAATATAACATGTCCTTACAATAAAATTAAAGGCAATCGTAGTTAACGACTGCCTTTTAAAATTATCTATTATATAATACATGCGAATGGGTTCTGTTACCTTGCCTTTGTTCTGATCTCCTCAACGATCCTATCAACAAAATTCTTTACAGACATGGTTCCAGCATCTCCGTCCTTTCTTGATCTTACTGCCACGGCATCATTTTCCATTTCCTTATCTCCAATTACAAGCATATAAGGAATCTTCTCCATTTGTGCTTCTCTTATCTTGTAGCCAATTTTCTCATTTCGGTAATCAACCTCAACTCTTACTCCCCTGTCCTTTAGCATTTGAGATACCTTTTGAGCAAAGTCATGGTGCTTGTCAACCAAAGGTAATATCTTTGCCTGCACAGGGCACAGCCATGTGGGGAAGGCTCCTGCATATTTCTCAATCAACATTGCCAAGGTTCTCTCGTAACAGCCGATGGAGGTTCTGTGTATAACATAGGGGTGCTTCTTCTCATTGTTCTTATCTATATATACCATATCCAGGCGCTCAGCAAGAGCAAAGTCCACCTGAACCGTAATAATAGTATCTTCCTTTCCGTGAACATTCTTAAACTGAATGTCAAGCTTTGGTCCGTAGAAAGCAGCTTCACCTTCCGCTTCCTTATAATCAATGCCAAGATGATCAAGGATAGTCCTCATTTTTCCTTGAACATCCTCCCAGTCCTCTGCATTTCCGATATACTTTTCCTTATTGTTGGGATCCCATTTCGAAAATCTGTAGGTTACATCCTCCTG
>JAEZIV010000304.1 GCA_023436515.1 Bacillota bacterium | reverse complement strand
TGGGGGTTAGTCCCATGTCAGGCTGGTACGCATGGTATGGTATAGATGGGACAGGAATTTTTAAAGAAAATGGTGTCTATGTAACTATCAAATTTTTCCCGGTATACAGTGATTCTTTAACGGCTTTTTATTCCGGACAGGTGGATGGAATTTGTATAGCCGGCTCAGATGCAATTGCTCCACTAAATGAGGGCGTTGATTTTAAGATAGTTCTTGTAAATGACAATTCATATGGTGCAGATGGGTTAGTAGCCAAGGATGGGTTTAAGTCTATCAAAGATTTAAGAGGAAAAAAGGTAGCTACCGAAATTGGAACCCTGGAGCATATGTTTCTTCTAAAGATGCTTAATGATAACGGGATGACAATTGACGATATTGATTTTACTAATATGACAATTAATGATGCAGGTCCTGCATTTATTGCAGGTAGTGTTGATGCAGCAGTTCTTTGGGAACCAACTTTATCAACAGCAATTCAAGCGGGAGGAAATCTACTTTACAGTACAAAGAGTGAGCCTGGATTAATTCCTGACACCTTGGCAGTAAGAAGTGATGTTGTAGTCAGCAGCTCAGCTGCAGTACAGAAAATAGTTAATTCTTGGTTTGACGGAGTTGAAAAGCTAAAAGTGAAGGATAAGGAGTTTATTCAGGAGATATGTGATAGAGCGGAATTAAAATATGATGACTATTTGGTAATGTTAGATGGTGTTACTATCTTCGATAAAGAAATGAATCTAAAAACCTTCCAAAAAGGTAATGATTTTACGTATCTTAACTATACCCTGAAGAAATCAGCAGAATTTTTGGTAGACACAAAAATGATAGAAAAAGAGCCGGAGGATGTAAGTGTAATTCTTGATGATACTTATGTTAAGGGGGCAGATTGATGATTAATATCAAAATAAGGAAAAAGATAGACAAAAAGAACTATACCCTTATGGCTATCCTATCATTCTTAATTATTCTATCTGCCTGGTACATAGCGAGTGCAAGCGGGGCCATAAGTGAAATATTCCTTCCAAAGCCTCAAAGTGTAGTCAACTATTATATTAAAGCCTTTAGTGATGGTTCACTCTGGGAAAACTCAAAAATAAGTATCTACAGAATATCATTGGGATTTCTTTATGCAGTTATTCTTGGAGTTCCGGTTGGTATTATGACCGGAACATTCAAGAAATTTGAGGCGGTGATCAAACCATTATGTGAATTCATAAGATATATGCCGGTTCCAGCTTTTTTACCGCTTATTATGGTTTGGATTGGCATTGGTGAAAATGCTAAAGTAACAGTTATCTTCATAGGAACCTTCTTTCAGCTTGTACTAATGGTAGCAGATGATGCGATGAGTGTACCGGATGATCTGATCAATGCAAGCTATACCTTGGGAACTAATACAAGAAAAGCAATATTTAAGATTATCATTCCGGCTATGATGCCCAGATTAATGGATACGTTACGTATGATGATTGGCTGGGCGTGGACCTATCTGGTAAGTGCCGAGCTGGTTGCGGCCAGCACGGGATTAGGCTATACAATATTGAAATCCCAGCGTTTTCTTAAGACAGACGCCATATTTGCAGGAATTATCCTTATTGGCTTTTTAGGCCTTATAACGGATCGTATCTTTGCTCTTATTAACAAAAAGCTATTCCATTGGGCTGAAGGGGGGAGATAGACATGCAATTACTTAAAAAAAGGAAAAATAATCTTCCTGAGCGAAGCAGCCATATTGAAGCCAACTTGGCAAACAGTAAGATCTATGTGAAAGACCTTTACAAAGTCTACAATTCGGCAAAAGGTGACACAGTTGCAATGAAGGATGTTAATATTAATATTCTTGAAAATGAATTTGTATCTATCGTCGGCCCGTCAGTTTGTGGAAAATCCACTTTACTTAGAATGGTTGCAGGTCTTGATGAAGCCACCTCCGGTCAGATAGTAATCAAGGATAGAAATATTATTGGTCCCGGAGCAGACAGAGGCATGGTATTTCAGGCATATACCCTGTTTCCGTGGATGACAGTTGCTGATAATATTAAGTTCGGGCTTAAACTGAGAAATATCCCCGCCAAGGAACAGGAGGAAATCACCAATAAATATCTCAAGGTAATCAAACTTGAAAATTTTAGAAAGAGTTATCCAAAAGAGTTATCGGGTGGTATGAAGCAAAGAGTTGCAATTGCTAGAGCTCTCGCAAACAGCCCCGAAGTATTGCTGATGGACGAGCCCTTTAGCGCCCTTGATCCTCAGACAAGAGCTGATATGCAGTTATTAATAAGACAAATATGGCAGATAGAAAAACCGACTATTATGTTTGTAACCCATGATATTGAAGAGGCTATCTTCTTGTCCAGCAAGATATATGTACTTACTTCAACCCCAGGAACCGTTAAAAAAGAAGTTCCGGTAATATTGCCTTATGACAGAGAATTATCATTAAAGGATTCAGAGAGATTTATCCAGATTAGAAAGGAAGTAAATTCTTTGATTGAACATAAAAGCTTGTAGTATTGAGATCAGAGATACCAATCTACCATTTTACGGGCATAAGGCTGCTATACTAAGGACTTTTATACCAACCCACCGTTCAGCTTAAACCTTGAACAGTGGGTTTTACATTTTTAATTACTTTTTGACTCTAAAATTTTTTTTTAAGAGCTTTTTCTACAGCTGCCGCAGACTCAGATTTTGTAAACTCCGCCAAAGGATTCTTACTGACGGCATCCCGAAGCTGCTCCTGGTCCAAGTGAGTATAAATCTCAGTAGTAGCTATACTTTGATGGCCTAAAAGCTCTTGAAGGGCTCTGATATCAACATTTCCGTACTTATACATAAGTGTAGCCGCGGTGTGCCTGAGCTTGTGGGTTGAATATCTCTGGGGATCCAGGCCGGCTTCCTTAATGTATTTCTTTACTATTTTTTGAACAGACTCCTTGCTGATACGCTGTTTATGTCCGCTAATGAACAGAGCATTTTTATCCCTTATCCCATTAACGGGGCGTACCTTCATATAAGCCTCTATTGCCTGAATACATGCGTTGTTAAGGGGAACACTGCGTTCCTTATCGCCTTTACCAATAACTGTGAGGGTGTTATTTTTTATATTCGATAAATTTATACCTACAAGCTCGGATAAACGAATTCCACAATTAAGAAAAATAGTTAGTATCGCATAATCACGTACAGAATTTGGCCCCTCAATAGTAGATACAGAGGTCAGCAGCTTTTTGCTTTCTTCTACATTCAGATAACGGGGCAGACGTTTTAATATCTTTGGGGATTCTAACTCGCTTGTTGGGTTTGTATCAACAAGCCTAGCCTTTGTTGTTAGATAATTGTAAAAGGTCTTGAGGCTGGCAACCTTTCTGGCACGGGCATGTGAGGTGTTATCCCTGCTATTGCTTACAAAGGACATATAGGAATACAGGTCGCTCAGAGTAACAGCCTTAAGTAGCTCAGCATCAACATCAGTTATGGTGATATGGTCAAACTCAACCTTTTTATCAACAAGGCTTCTATGTATTTTCAGAAATCTGAAAAAAATTCTTAAATCATAAAAGTAAACCTGAACTGTATTTATGGATTTACCTTTTATGGTTTGCATATAGTTTAAAAAATCCTTTAGTATTGGTGGCATTTCATAATCATCAATATTTCTCATTCGAAACTCCTTAATTTTTGATATGTTTATTAATATTGATCATTGATTTAGTGAATTTTGTTGCATATAATTTACCCAAAGAATTGGCCTATTACATTATAACATTTATTACCTTCGAAAACCTCTTCATTCTTCATAAAAATATCATAAATAATTGTTATAATTGGGGATATTAATAGCATAAACTCTATTGCATTTAAGGGGTGTACAATGGATAATTTAAATAATACTACGCTAGAAATCAATAAGCTTCGCAATGAAATAAACCACATGATTGTTGAAGGCTTTGATCTCAAATGTAATGACATTTTAGTCATGAGTAATAATCTGGATATACTTATAAACCAATGGTATAAAGAGTATAACCACCAGGAACAGCAGTTATGTCACGAATGCAGGTAGCTTCATATAGAATGCTGCCTGCATATTGAAATCAAACGTTATTTAAACTAAATTGTACCAGCTTAACAATCATCATCAACAAGATTCTTGCAGGGAAGCTTATAATCCAGAAAAAATTTTTCGTCGAATTTGCTGATTAACTCAGGGCCTCTCATAATGTGTCTTTCTATCTGAAGGATACCGTTTGAATCAGCCTTAACCCTCCAGTCCACCAGCATTATTTTATCCTCTGAAATTTCTATACCCGAAATTCCCTTAGAATGAATACAACAGCCTGTATTGAAATATGGGAGCTCCTGTACTTTGGGAAACTTTTGCCTGTGGGTATGACCGCAAATAAGCATGGTTTTATGCCGCAGAATCCATTTTTTGTAGGTTCTCTCGATTTTGTGTCTCTTAAAATGATTTCTAGCCGGACTGGAAGGATTCTGAAAACCTACAACATGCATGAATCTCCAGAAATACCTTAATAAGAACATATTTACTCCCCATAGCTGGTCATTCATTAAGTCTCCCTGATGGCCATGGACTATTAATATTTCTTGACAGGTAGCTCTCCTTTTTAAAACCAAAGCTTCAATAGGCTCTATTCCCACAAACAGGTCATGAGTGTCTTGCGTATACTCGTCGTAAAACTTATATAGATGATTTTTGACATATTCTTTATTTTTTAAGTATATGTTATGGTTTCCATACAGCATTATAAGCTTGTTGTGCTCATGGAGCTTTTTCATAGCTGAGAACACATCACCATGAGCAAGTCTTATGTGTTTAAAATTCGGATATTCCCAGAGTTCATCACCGTCACCAACTTCCACATAAACATAATCACGCTTAAAATAATACTCAAGTGCTCTCAGTAATATATTTTGATTTCTGCTGAACTCGTCTGAAACGCTGTCATCACCTCTGTGACAATCACTAAAAAAAATATATTTTGAGTTTTCATCAAAGTATTCAACCCTTGCATTTTTATATGCCTTCATAAGTTTCTTGTCAGTAAACATGCATGCTCTCCATTTATGATAATATCAAATAGTATAGTACTAAAAAGTCTGTTTTATTAATAACATTTGATGTTTATTTTATGCTATAAAGTGGTATTTATTAACGTGAGTCAATTTTAAGATCATTCCTATTAAATACATAAAAAAGAGGTGTTAATTGTGAGTTATAATATTCTAGTCGGAGGTGCAGCGGGTCAGGGAATAGAAACTCTATCAGCCGTGCTTGAAAAAATCTTTAAACGACAGGGCTTTGAAGTATTTACTACAAGAGACTACATGTCCAGAGTCAGAGGCGGCCACAATTTTATTCAGATCCGTTTTGGTAACAAAAAGCTTTTTTCCCATTCTGAGGAACTCAATGGAATTATTGCAATGAACAGTGATGCTATTAGCCTTCACCTTGATAGGCTAAATAAGGATGGCTTTATTATCTGTGATCAGGAGCTCAACAATGAAGATTCCCGTTGTATTAAGCTCCCGCTCAAACAGTTGGCAGTAAGTGCCGGGAACATCAGAACCCTTGGATTAGTAGCAGTGGGTGCAGTACTGGAGCTCCTTGGAATTGATGATTCGGAGACAGAAGGGGTTTTAAGAGCTTTCTTCAATGAAGAGCTTACAGCTGTAAATCATAAAGCATTACAGCTGGGAAGAAAAAGCCTGTCTAAGAAATATGATATTTCTCCTGAAAAGCAGGATGCAAATATTCTTATAAACGGAAATGAAGCTGTTGCACTTGGAGCCATTGCTGCAGGCTGTAAATTTTATTCCGCTTATCCAATGACACCCTCAACAAGCATAATGGATTATCTTGCATCAAAAATGATGGATGCAGAGATAGTCGTTGAACAGGCAGAGGACGAGATTGCCGCAATAAATATGGCTATTGGCGCCTCCTATGCAGGGGTAAGAGCAATGACCGGAACCTCAGGTGGTGGCTTTGCACTCAAGGCTGAGGCAGTTGGTCTGTCAGGCATGCAGGAGGTTCCATTGGTAATCGCCGAGGTTCAACGTCCTGGACCAACAACAGGGCTGCCCACAAGAACTGAGCAAAGTGATCTTAAATTTGTTATATCTGCATCCCAGGGTGAGTTTCCGAGAATGGTTATAGCTCTGAGAAACCCTGAAGATGCCTTCCATCAGACTGTACGAGCCTTTAATCTGGCTGATAAGTACCAGCTTCCCGTTATTTTACTAAGTGATCAGTATCTTGCTGATTCTACTGTTACAGTCAGCCCCTTTGACCTTGGTAAGGTAGAGAGAAACAGGTATATAACAAGCCTTAGTTACGATGAAAACAAACCCTATAAAAGATATGAACTCACTTCCACAGGTATCTCTCCAAGGATAATTCCTGGTAAAAATCCAGGTGTAACAATTTTAGTCGACAGTGATGAACATGATGAATTCGGACATATAACAGAGGCTGCCGATGTAAGAGTAAGTATGGTTGACAAGAGAATGAGAAAGCTGAGGCTTTTGGAGGAAGAGCTGCAGGAGCCTGAGTTTATTGGAGCCGAAGACTTTGATGTGCTGCTCCTTGCGTGGGGTTCAATCTGGGGGCCTGTAAAGGAAGCTGTTGAATTGCTAAACAGCCCTTCTGGCACCAAGTACGCCGCCCTGGTTTTCGGGGATATATGGCCTCTTCCAACAAAGCAGCTCATAAATAGAGCCAAACAAGCAAAGAAAATCATAAATGTAGAGCAAAATGCTACAGGTCAGCTGGCCTCAATTGTTTCAGAGGTTACAGGAATATTCTGTGACAGAAGTATATTAAAATATGACGGACGACCCATGAGTTCCCATTATATATATAATAAAGTCAAAGGGGGGGAATAATATGTGCAAATTAGAATATAAAATTTCTGAAACAGCTTGGTGCCCAGGTTGCGGGGATCTTAACATTATTGAGTGCCTTAAATCAGCTTTGGAGACCATAGGTAAGCAACCCCACGAGGTTTTGGTGGTGGGTGGTATAGGCCAGGCTGCAAAAACACCTCAATACATTAATACAAACGGCTTTTGTGGCCTTCATGGAAGATCACTTCCTCCGGCGGTGGCTGCCAAAATTGTAAATAAGGATTTGACAGTTATTGTTAATACCGGTGACGGCGATTCATATGGCGAAGGTGGAAATCACTTTCTCCACAATATCAGGAGAAATGCTGATATAACTCATTTTGTACACGATAACCAGATATATGGTCTTACGAAGGGTCAAGCGTCTCCAACTACAGCAGTCGGTCATGTAACAGGTGTTCAGACAGCAGGTTCCCTTAATGAACCCCTTAACCCTCTTCTGGTTGCACTTGCACTTGGGGCTGGTTTTGTAGCCAGAGCTTTCAGTGGCGACAAGGAGCATTTGACCTCAATAATGATTGAAGCAATAAAATATAAGGGTTATGCACTTGTTGATATTTTGCAGCCCTGTGTTAGCTTTAACAAAGTTAATACCTTCCAATGGTATAGTAAACGTGTATACAAGCTTGAGGAAAGCTATGACCCCACAGATAAATTAAAGGCAATGGAGAGAGCAATGGAGTGGGGTGATAAAATTCCTCTTGGAATTTTATATAAAAATGAAAAGCGAACCTTCAATGAAAAACTTCAATTCTTGAATGGACACCAATCCCTAATTGATATGGAAACTCCAATGGGGAAAGTTGAAGGCTATCTGCAGGATTTTTATTAAGTCTTAAAAGCTCATAAACTAAAGTACTTTAAAAAGGAACTCGAATAGGGTTCCTTTTTGTACGTGTGCCTACAAAATCCTCCCGCTACCACATACAAAAACAATAGTCACTGACCATATTATGATTAGTAATTTTTTACACTTTCCCTCAAAGAGTTTATATATTTCGAATAATATGGTAAAGTTAGTTATGTAAACTAATTTACTAGGGGTCGAACAGTAGCTTTTGTTACTGACCTGATATTAATAGTTGAAAGGTGGTGTCATAACACAAAATCGTAGGTCATATAGAATGCAGGCGGCAATGTGAAGTCTCAAAACGGCTTAGCCACTGCATAAAAATCTGCTGAATCCTCGGAAATGAGGTACGGAGGAACCAAGAAAAGGGGGTTAATCCATTTAAATGGTAGGGTGATCCTATTACCCGAACCCGGCAGCTAACTTCGGAAGCACACTATAGGAGGAATAATGAAAATGAAATTCAACAAGGCACTGACAGGCTGTGTTATAACCATGTCTTTGATGGTTACTGGGTCAGCGGTTATGGCAGCTACAGTTCCGGGTAAAATCACAGGTAAGGAAGTAAATCTCAGAAAGTCTCCAGGTACAGCCTCAACAATACTGGCAAAAATGAGTTACTCAAATGTTACTTTAGTTGATAAAGCTGACGGATGGTATAAGGTAACCTTTGGTAATAAAACCGGTTGGGTAAGTGATGATTATGTTAAATTACAAGCTTCTAGCGGAGTTATTAATGCAAACGGTGTGAATTTCAGCGCAGGACCTGGCACTAATACAAAAGTAATATCTTCACTTAAGAAGAATACTTCTGTTACTGTTCTAGATATATCAAAAGGCTGGAACAAAGTTAAAATTGGAACAAAGGTCGGTTATGTAGCTTCAAATTTTGTTTCTATTGCATCAAGTAATTCTGCTGCTGCTACCGCAGCTGCAAAGGCCAACACAACAGCATTATCACGAGGTACGACAGCATTATCAACTGATACAGAGGTAGCAACCACCATTTATAATGAATTGATATCATATGCAAAAAAATTTCTAGGTGTAAAGTACTTATATGGTGGGGCTAGTCCTGTTTCAGGTTTTGATTGCTCAGGTTACGTAGGTTATGTGTTTAAAAATTTTGGTATTAAGCTTAACAGATCAGCAGAAGATATGTACCAGAATGGGATAAAGGTCTCAAAGAGTCAGCTGAAAGCGGGTGACATTTTATTTTTTGATGCCTCCTCAAGAAAGGCGTCAGGTAAAATAGATCATGCAGGTATTTATTTGGGGAATGACAGTTTTATTCATGCCTCGTCCACTAATGGCAAGGTCATGATCCAAAAGCTTTCAGAATATAGAGGAACTTATATTGGAGCTAAGAGAGTAATATAAATTTAAGAGAGTAAAATAATTTACAGCCACAAAATCCGTAATATAACGGGTCTTGTGGCTTTTTTTTGTGTCGAGAAATTGTCATATATAAATAATGATAAATGCATTAGTTGATAAGTGTGAACAATTAATTAGACTATTGAAAGTTTATAGATATTGGTATATATTGTATATAGATAATTATCAATATTTGAGGTGATAAGGTGAAGTATAATTACGATACTAATGCAAAAATAATTAAGTCACTTTCGGACTCGAGCAGACTTAAAATCATTGATATTTTGTCATGTGGAGAAAAGTGTGCATGTGATCTTTTAGAGCAATTTAATTTTACACAGCCAACATTATCCCACCACATGAAGGTATTGATGGATTGTGGCCTTGTAAAAAGCAGAAAGGATGGGCTGTGGAGTTATTATTCTTTGGATAATACCAACTGTAGTAAACTTATCCTGTATCTAATGAACCTTGTAACAGACAAAGATGAATGCATCTGTAAATGTAATCAATGAGCTATGAATTTATTTAATAAGGGGGAGTAGTATTTTGAAGCCTTCAAGATTATCATTATTGGACAGATTTTTGACCTTATGGATATTTATTGCAATGGGGTTAGGTATTTTATTAGGATGGGCAGTTCCAGGTTTTTCAGATATATTATCAAAAATGTCAATCGGAACAACCTCGCTTCCCATAGCGATCGGCTTAATTGTTATGATGTATCCGCCCCTTGCAAAGGTTAACTACAAGGAGCTTGGCAAGGTTTTTAAGAATCCGAAGGTCTTGATATTATCATTAGTGCAAAACTGGGTTATAGGACCTATTCTTATGTTTATACTTGCAGTTGTGTTTTTAAAAGCTGATTCAGCACTAATGACGGGTTTAATTCTGATAGGTCTGGCAAGATGTATAGCTATGGTTATTGTATGGAACAGCCTTGCTGATGGGGACAATGAATACGCTGCAGCCTTGGTAGCATTTAATTCCATATTCCAGGTAGTATTCTATTCGGTATTTGCGTATTTTTTCGTAACGGTTTTACCTCCTGTTTTTGGACTTACAGGGTATGAAGTTAATATATCAATGGGAGAAGTTGCATTATCAGTATCTATATATCTTGGTATTCCCTTTATTCTTGGTATGCTTACAAGGTTAATATTGGAGCCAATAAAGGGAACTGAATGGTATACTAAAAAGTTTATTCCTAAAATAAGCCCGCTAGCTCTTATAGCACTGCTATTTACAATTATAGTAATGTTCCTGTACAAGGGACAATATATTGTCCAATTACCACTTGAAGTTGTTAGGGTTGCAATACCACTTCTGATTTACTTCTTAATTATGTTCACAGTATCTTTCTTCATAAGCTATAAATCAAGAATTGATTATAGCAAAACAACAACCTTGGCGTTTACAGCAGCAAGTAATAACTTTGAACTTGCCATAGCAGTTGCGGTTGCAGTATTTGGTATTGAATCAAAGGAGGCTTTTACCGCGGTTATAGGGCCTCTTGTTGAGGTACCGGTAATGATTGGATTAGTAAATGTGGCTTTATACTGGAGGAAGAAGTATTTTACTAAGTGATCTGTCTTGACAACTATTTTGTCCAACAAAAGATAAAAATTTATCATAATATACTTGCTGAAAACAATAATATTCAAATATAGTTAATAAAACTATAAATAACTCAACTTGAATAAATCAAATATGATAAATCAGACTAATTTAAATGAGGCGGTCGGTAAAAGTGAAGACTCGAAGGAGCTTCCGTGAAGACCCCAATAGCTATCTATATTTTAGTTTTGAACTGTATAAATAATATAAATGATTTGTGAGGTTATTATGATGAATAAAGTGGAATGCTCCGAAAAATGTTTTTTAAGAGGATTTAATTGTGCGCAGGCGGTATTCTCTACATATTCAAGTGAACTTGGACTTGATACCGAGCTTGCATTGAGAATTGCAGGCGGCTTTGGAGGCGGCATGGGGCTTATTGGCGAGACCTGTGGTGCGGTTACCGGTGCCATAATGCTTATAGGCTTGAAACATGGTAAGGTAGTAGCAGAGGATGATGCTGCAAAGGAAAAAACCTATGCTCTGGTTCAGGAATATAAGAGAAGGTTTATGGATCTGCATGGATCAGTCAGGTGTACCGAGCTGCTGGGCTTTGATATCAGTAAAAAAGATGAAATGCTTCAAGCTAGAGAAAGCGGGCTTTTTAAATCACTATGTCCCAGGTTGGTCAAGGATTCAGCCTTAATAGTTGAAGAGCTCCTTGAGTTAACTTAAAAGAGAGCAGCAGCCCGGCTTGGAGAGTAACAATTTACTCTAGACAATTTGCAAATTATGAATTATAATTTCAATAGCAACTGAGTCATGAAGGCTCATTTTACTAATTGGTTAAGCAATAGCAGTGGAGTCAGGAAGACTCATATTAATAGCATTTAGTTTACTTTAAACAATTAACCACGAAGGTTGAAGCTTTCGCATTGCGAAGGTTAGCTTTTGTGGTTTTTTATTTTAGAAGGAGCTTTATCTGATGCTTGAAAAAGCACTACATAAACTACAAGGAGAATAAGATGAGCTTAAAAAAAGCAGCAGTATTATTACTTATATGTGCATTAAGCTTCACAGGACTTTCAGCCTGCGGAGAAGGAGATAAGCAGTCAGGCAGGGCGCAAAGAATTCTGAACAATGAAATAGTAGTTGCAATTGGTGCAGAACCCGAAACCGGCTTTGATTCCACAACGGGGGGGCATGGTTCCATAACCAAGGTGCTTTTTTCAACACTTTTTAAACGAGATAAGGAATTAGGCTGGGAGAATGATCTTGCAACAGGTTACCAGGTATCAGAGGATAAGCTGACCTGGACTGTTACGTTGAGAGCTGCCCTATTTTCAGATGGAACACCTGTGAAAGCAGAGGATGTGGTTTATACATACGAAACTGCAAAAAAAGCAGGTGCCGATATTGATTTGACAATGCTAGATAGTATAAGGGAAATCAATGAAAAAACCATAGAGTTTAAGCTCACTAGACCGTACTCACCCTTCCTTGAGAAGCTTGCTTATCTTGGAATAGTTCCAAAGCATGGGCATAATGAAGACTTCAAGGATAATCCTATTGGCTCGGGTCCATATAAGTTCGTTCAGTGGAATAAAGGGCAGCAGGTCATAGTAGAAAGAAATGATAAATACTACGGTGATATTCCAAAAATAAGAAAGATAACTATGGTGTTTATGAATATTGATACAGCTTACGCTGCTGTCAAGAATGGCGATGTGGATGTAGCTCAGATAAATGGAATATTGGCAGCACAGAAAGTAGATGGCACAAATATAATAGACATACCAAGCATCGAATGCTATGGAATTAGCTTCCCCATGGTTCCCAATGAAGGAAAGAAGGCACAGGATGGTGCTGTTATGGGAAACGATGTAACCAGTGATATAGCTATAAGAAAAGCCCTTAACACTGCTGTGGACAGGGATAGGATCGTAAAGGGCGTTTTAAATGGCTATGGCAGTGTTTCTACAACAGGCCTTGAAAAGATGCCCTGGCTGAACGAGGAGACAGTATTATCACCTGATGAATATGCCAACGTGACTGCAGCAAAAAAAATACTTTCTGAGGGTGGCTGGTCTGATACCGACAATGACGGAATTGTTGAAAAAGACGGAAAGAAAGCTGCATTTGACCTGCTTTACACAGATGGGGTCTACAGACAGGAAATGGCTCTTGAATTTGTTAATGTTGCAAAGGAAATTGGAATAGATATAACCTTGAAAAAGACCACCTGGGATACAATTTTACCTGATATACACCAGCAGGCTGTATTTTACGGCTTTGGCTCCGGTGATCCTTCAGAGCTTTATAACCTCTATTACGGAGGAAATGCAGGGGGAGTAATACCCTGGGATAATTCAGGCTGCTATAACAACCCAGAGGTTAACGAAAATATAGACAAGGCTCTGTCGGCTAAAGATGAAGCAGAAGCCATTTCACATTGGAAGTCCCTTCAGAAATTTGCTTCAGCAAAAGGTGATGCGCCTTACTGCTGGCTGGCTAACGCAAATCACGTATACCTTGCTGCCAACGGGTTTTCATTTGGTAATCCCACTGTTCAACCCCATGGAGGAAGAATATTTGATAATGTAGCAGAGTGGACCTGGCAGTAAGCTTGGAAAACGTATGGCTTATGTAACAGCCAAAGTTGTTGCAGATGATGTTGATTTGCTTGGAAAAGATGCAGGAGGAATAAGCTATTAACATAGATACATTGGACAAAGGAGGAATGAAGTGAAAAGAAATAGTATTGGAAGCTTTCTGACATACAGGCTAATAAAGTTCATAACCCTATTAGTAGCAGTATGCATTGTTACCTTTGTCCTTTTAGAAATATCCCCCATAAACCCTGTTACTGCTTATGTTGCCGCCAACACAAAGGTAGGTGCCGAGCAAAGAGCCTTAATTGCTGAGTACTTTGGCGTAAATAAACCGCCTGTGGAACGTTTTATGGAATGGTTTTCAGGAATAATCCAGGGAGACTGGGGAACCTCAATGATATTTAGACGTCCGGTTCTTGAGGTTGTAGGCGAGAAGTTCCTGACTTCCTTGCTGCTTATGAGCATTGCTTGGATTTTGTCAGGGGTTGTGGGCTTCGTTTTGGGTATAATATCAGGTGCAAATGAAGGTAAAGCTATCGATAAAGCAATACATACATATTGTTATGTATTGATCTCAACTCCTACGTTTTGGCTGGGAATTTTATTTGTAATGATTTTTGCGGTTACACTGGGGTGGTTTCCTGTGGGTCTAAGCGTTCCTATCGGAACTAGCTCAGAGAGTGTTACCATAGCTGATAAAATCAGTCATGTCATTTTGCCTGCACTTACTCTTAGTTTAATTGGAATATCGAATATTTGCCTGCATACAAGGCAAAAGGTCATAGAAATATTTACATCGGATTATGTATTGTTTGCAAAAGCACGAGGTGAAAGCAAGAAAAATATAATTTTTAACCATGTTATAAAGAATGTATCCCTTCCGGCAATTACCCTCCAATTCCTTTCCTTTAGTGAATTGTTTGGCGGTGCGGTATTTGTGGAACAGGTTTTTTCATATCCGGGACTTGGACAGGCTACGGTTCAGGCTGGAATGAAGGGTGACATGCCTCTGCTTATGGGAGTTGTAATAATCAGTCTTGGTTTTGTCTATGTGGGCAATACGGCAGCAGACTTACTATATAGATTCATAGATCCTAGAATCAGGGAGGCACAGAAGGTTTAATGGGGAGAACAGGTGTTAGAGAGAGGACTATTATATCAACGGCTGCCTTTGGAATATTCTTTGTAGCAGTGTTAATTGGGGGTAGCCTTATAAGTACAGATTCCTTAAGAGTGAATCTGGTAAACATATTTGCTTCTCCTGAGCCGGGTCATCCCTTTGGAACTGACTGGGTTGGAAGAGATATGCTTTTGAGAACCATAAAGGGGCTCAGTCTCAGCATGAAAATAGGTATCCTATGTTCTTTGAGTAGTGGATTAATCGCACTCATTCTCGGAGTAGCAGGACCATTGCTGGGGGGAAAGGTGGATTTTGTAATTTCATGGCTGATAGATTTATTTTTATCAATTCCCCACACATTAGTTATAATACTGATTTCAATGGCTGTAGGCGGAGGCCTTAAAGGCATTGTTATAGGAGTAACCCTTACTCATTGGACTTCTCTGACAAGAGTAATCAGAGCTGAAGTAATGCAAATAAAGGAAACGGAATATATAAAGATTTCGTCACAATTTGGTAAGAGCAGCTACTATATAGCAAAGGAACATATTTTACCCCATGTTATCCCTCAGCTTGTGGTCGGAACAGTTTTAGTTTTCCCCCATGCCATACTCCATGAAGCATCAATAACCTTTTTGGGTTTTGGATTACCTCCTCATGAACCAGCAATCGGGGTTATACTTTCGGAATCAATGAAGTATCTCACAAGCGGCAAATGGTGGTTGGCATTTTTCCCGGGTCTTAGCTTAGTCCTAATATCTATGATGGTAGACAGTATAGGAAAAAATATTGAAAAGCTGATCAATCCAAAGACAGCATATAAGTAGGTGAATGGAATGGAATTTAAACCAATATTAAAGGTAGCTAATCTAGGAGTGTCCTTTTCACAATATACAAAGGGTCTTAGAAGACGACATTTAAAGGTTATAACAAACCTTGATATAGAATTATTCGAAGGTAAAATACTGGCAGTTGTAGGTTCCAGCGGTTCGGGTAAAAGCTTGCTGGCACATGCAATTCTTGATATTTTGCCGGATAACGCTATTACAGAGGGAGAAATAGTCTATAAAGGTAAAATTCTCACCAAAAAGGACAGGGAGCAGTTAAGGGGTAGGGAAATTGTACTGATACCTCAGTCTGTTAACTTTCTGGACCCATTGCAGCAGGTAGGGAAGCAGGTGGGGATTTCAGTGCAGGATAAGAAAAAGAAGGCTAGTATTATATCTGGTTTATTTAGTAAAAATGGGCTTGATAAAAAGGTTGAGAGCTATTATCCCTTTCAATTGTCAGGTGGTATGGCCAGAAAGATACTTCTGTCAACGGCTCTTGCCGCAGAAGCTAAAGTAATTATTGCAGATGAACCCACACCCGGTCTGGATGAAGAATCCTTAGACGGAGTGCTTCGGGATTTTAGAGAGCTTGCTGACAACGGATGTGCAGTATTAATGATTACTCATGATATCCAGGCAGCACTAAAAATTGCAGACAGTATTGCAATCTTTTATGCCGGAACAACACTTGAAGTTGCCAAGGCATCTGATTTTGACGGTACTGGTGAAAAACTGAGGCATCCCTATACCGTAGCTCTAAACAGAGCCCTACCCAGTAATGAATTTATTCCGTTGGAAGGGGTTCAACCCTTACCCAGTGAGCTTCCAAACGGCTGCTTATTCTATGACAGATGTAAGCTAAGACAGGATAGGTGTCTGAAAGAAAAACCCGAATTTCGGGATATTCGTGGTGGAAAGGTAAGATGCTTCTATGCGACTTAAGGCAGAAAAGGTTAGTTTCAAATATAGTGAAGATAGTATAATCCTAAAGGACATGGATTTTTGCATAGAGAGCGGAGAAATCATAGGTCTTGTGGCACCAAGCGGGCATGGAAAAACCACTCTGGCTAAGATTCTGGCGGGCTACCAGAAGCCTCAAAGGGGAAGGGTAGTTCTTGAAGGCTGTCATCACAGCAAAGGAAGCTACAATCCCGTTCAGTTGATTTTTCAGCATCCGGAGAAGGCTGTGAACCCTCTATGGAAAATGAGTAAGATTATCAGTGAGGCAGGCGAACCTTCTAAAGAGCTTATGGATGCTATGGGCATCAAGGAGGACTGGCTGAACAGGTGGCCTACAGAATTATCCGGTGGTGAGCTTCAGAGGTTTTGCGTTCTTCGTGTGTTGAATGATAAAACCAAATTTATTATAGCTGATGAGATGACCTCAATGCTGGATGCCATAACTCAGGCGCAAATATGGAGTATTGTTATTGCTTTTGCAAAAAAGCATAATATAGGTATCGTTGTAATAAGCCACGATGCAAGCCTTGTAAAGAGGATTTGTGATAGAGTAATGGAATTATAAATTATTATTAGATTTTAACTATATGCAAGTTTGAAATTGAATGTTATCTGATATAAGGTAGGAGCTTTCTGTAGTTAGTTTTCGACAGGAGGTTCCTTTATTTATAATTTAATGTAAAGGATTATCTCCATAGATAGTTTGCTCCTATAAATAAAGTTCCCACACAGGGTCTTGATGTCATATATTGTAAATGGTAAAATTATCAGGAGTATTACCATGCGTACAATCGGAAGATGTGTGTCTCAGAGGAAGTATAGTGTTATACAAATATACATTTGGGTTAGGATGAGCGATATGATTAAAAGAATTTTTACTTTGATAATAATTTTTATAATGACAATATCCGTAGGTGGCTGTAAAAATAAAGACACTGAAGGTGATGCAAAGTCAACTGTAACGGTATCGCAAAATACAAACTTACCACCAGCTCAGGAACCTGCTCTGGGTTCGGACTCATCAAAGGGGAATAGTTCACTCTTTCAAACAATGAAAAAAGAGGACTATCCCATCGTTGATGGATCTACCGCAACTATTCCATTATCACAAGCAGTCTATAAGC
>JAEZIV010000264.1 GCA_023436515.1 Bacillota bacterium | reverse complement strand
TGAAGGCCCACCAATATTTATCTAATTTATTTATTTCATAGACATGATTAGATAATAAATAAAGTTTTACCTTAAAGGCCTTTCTTGGCTGCCGCCAAGATAAGAATTGCCTCGGCAATCCTAACAGAGACTCTCAAGCTACAAAACATGCTACCAGCATATTTTGCTTACGCTTTCGTCTGAAGGCCCACCAATATTTATCTGGTATACTATCATCTGAAAGTAAACAAGATAAACAGTAAGTAACAAATGCCCAGATAGCTCAGTCGGTAGAGCAGGGGACTGAAAATCCCCGTGTCGCTGGTTCGATTCCGGCTCTGGGCACCAATTTTAAATCTAGTTTAGCTTTTAAAACAAATGGTTGACAATTAATAATTATTACTGCATAATCTTATTTGTTGTTAAAAAGTAAATATTACCTGGAGGGGTTCCCGAGTGGCCAAAGGGGGCAGACTGTAAATCTGTTGTCAGTGACTTCGATGGTTCGAATCCATCTCCCTCCACCACAAAGTCTTGAACATAAGCATTAATCCCTGTGTTCGAGGCTTTTTTATTTTCCCTTGCATAGTTTAGGAACATAATTTCGTTAACAAAAAACTGCCTCTGGTTCAGGCAGTTTTTCCGAAAGCTATACTTATACAATATATTATTTATTTGAGCTTCTGACAGGTTGGACAAAAATAGATACTCCCTCCAAGATAAGCTTCCTTTACTATAGGATCACCGCAATTTTGACAGGGCTTCCCTACCGTATACTTGCTAAGTTTTGTCTTGTAGCCTCCCGAACAGCCAAACAGGTCCTTTTCTGTATCACGGCCCCCTTGAATTACCATTTCAGCAAGAGTGTTTTTAATTGCATCTAATAACTTGTCCTTTTCCTCATCTGAAAAGGCTTTATACTTAGTTTTAGGATGGATTCCTGCATTAAGGAGAATGTCCTGTACAACACCGTTCCCAAGACCCGGTATTCGCTGTTCTGTTGCCAGTAATGCCTTGGCGCTTACTCCGCTGTTTTCACTTCGGGCAATGTTTCTGTAGAAATAATCTTTGTCAAAGCTCTCAGATAAGGGCGCTGGTTTTTCTTTTGCAATCAGGTAATACTTATTATCAAAGGTTCCGTCCTTGAAGCAAAACAGGCTTCCATACATTTGAACCGAAGCACTTATTGCTGTGAAATCATCAAATTCGATTAGCAGCTGATGTTTCTGAGGTCTTTTTTCATTTTCACCATGATATCTAACCGCTACTCCTTCTCCAAGGACTAAACACATGTCCTCAGCTTTGATTTCCAGCATGCTCCCTATTCCTGCTGCAATCCCTACCCTTTTGCCAGAAAGGATAGCATGATAATTATTTGGATCACCATGATACCAGGCGAATTTATGAGGGCTTTGAGCTGCAATAACATTTAGTATGCTCTTGCCAGTGATAGTAGTATTTAATTGTCTTGACAGTTCAATTGCTTCCGGTAACTCAATCATCTAACCACCACCTGCTCAAGTTGTTTTTACCAATATTATACACAGTTAAATAAAATTAGTATAACTATTTTTGCCACCTTTTCAGTTTCGGGAATATTTCAAGCATAGCTGTCCTTGCAGCGGCCTCATCAGGCCAGGGGTTTCCTTGGGATACAAAAGGAATACAGCTTTCAATCATCTCCTCCAATGTCTCCTCTTTGTTAAAAGCTCCATTTACAAAGCAATAATGGCAGTATTCCTCATTCCTGCTCCCATCTGAGTTAGTTCCATATAGCTCCTGACCTTCCATTGGCATTGCACAGCTTTGGCAAACCTTCATTTCGGTATTTTCCATAGTAATAACTCCTCGTATAATAATTATAGTATGAGATTATTATATATAGGATAATTTGACAACAGCATGTCATATTCTAAAAAATTATCATCATTTCCATATTTTTTAGCTTATTGTTATCTATTTTTGGCTTCATTTGAGTAAAAGAGTAAGTATTCTATAAAGTTACATAAGTTTATTTTACAAGTTTATTACATGTCTTGACAGGACATGCACAAATATAATAACATATCTTGGTAAGTCATTATACGGTGAAAGGAGTGTTTAAGAAGATGTTATTAATTGGTGGATTTGTTTATGAGGTGCTCAGTAAATAATTTAATATCTGATCTAGTACACTTGTATTATTGGTAATTTCTTTATCATAGTACCCTTGTTTAGATCACACTTAAGTAACCGTCATTTGAAGTTTAATATTTTCTAAATAGAATATTGAAACACGATGCTATGGTATCGTGTTTTTTGTTTTCCTTTTTATAAAAAATCACATGAGACCTCCAGCAAAAATGACGATTATTTAGGAAAAATTTTTCAAAGGAGAATAAAAATGCAGTCCGAAAATAAAAGCAGCCTAAATATGCTATACTCATTTACTAAAGGCTTAAGACGATTTTATTTTTTCGCAATACTTTTTACAATGTTTGCAATAATATTTAACTATTTGATGCCTCAAGTTATCAGATTAATCATTGATTCTATAATCGGTACTGAAGATTTGAATCTTCCACAATTTATACTTGACCTTATCAATAGTGTTGGTGGTAAAGAAATGCTGAAGAACCATCTTGTTATTGGCGCTGCGGTTTCGCTTGCTCTGGCTGTTTTGTCCGGTATCTTTACTTACCTGTATAGATATTGTATGGCTAAGGGTTCAGAGGGTACAATCAGAAAATTGCGAAACCATCTTTATGACCATATCCAAAAACTGCCCTACAGCTGGCATGTAAAAAATCAAACCGGAGACATTATTCAAAGATGTACCTCGGATGTTGAGACAATCAAGAACTTCCTTGGAATTCAACTCATTGAAATGGTAAGGACTGTATTCCTACTGGCCTTCTCCCTTACCTTGATGTTTACCATGAATGTAAAGCTGTCGCTCATTGCGTTAGCCTTTATACCCATTGTAGTCGCATATTCCGGTATATTCTTTAAAAAGATAGCCGATCGCTTCAAGTATGCTGATGAAGCCGAGGGAGCACTCTCCGCAATGGTACAGGAGAATTTTACAGGAGTTCGTGTTGTTAGAGCTTTTGGGCGTCAGGCCTATGAAATAGAAAACTTTGATACTAAGAACAATTACTTTGCAAATTACTGGATAAAGCTTGGTATGTTACTCAGTAAATACTGGGGTATCGGCGATTTGGTATCAGGTCTTCAGGTTATGACAATTATAGTTATGGGCTCCATTGAAGCGGCAAATGGAGTAATCACTCTCGGTGAATTCATGGTATTTGTATTTTATAATGCAATGTTGGTCTGGCCCGTCAGACAGTTTGGACGTATTCTTTCTGAAATGAGTAAAACCAGTGTTTCTCTTAATCGTATTAAAGAAATACTCTCAGTTGATGAGGAAAAGGATTGTCCGGAAGCACTTAAGCCTGAGATGAACAAGGACATTGAATTTAAGAATGTAACCTTTGACTACGAGGGACAAAAGCCCGTTCTAAAGGATATATCCTTCAAGATCAAGGCCGGAACCACCTTTGGCATATTAGGAGGAACAGGCTCCGGAAAATCTACAATCATGTACCTTCTGGACCGGCTTTATGAACTCCCTGAGGGAAGTGGTTCAATTGAAGTAGGCGGTGTTGACATACGTAAAATAAACCTTAAGCATCTCAGAAGTAACATTGGGTTTGTTCTACAGGAGCCCTTCCTCTTTTCAAAAACAATACAGGAGAACATTGACGCCTTTGAGGGTTCAAACAACCTTGAGAGGATCAGACATTTTGCTGAAGTTGCAGCAGTAGATGAGGCAATAATGAACTTTTCAAAGGGCTATGACACAATTGTTGGTGAGCGTGGAGTAACTCTTTCGGGAGGTCAAAAACAGAGGGTAGCAATTGCAAGAATGCTGATGCAGCGCTCACCCATTATGATCTTTGATGATTCCCTATCCGCTGTAGATTCTGAAACAGATGCTAAAATTAGAGGAGCCTTAAAAGAAAACACTGCTAAAAGCACCGTAATTCTTGTCTCCCATAGAATAACCACATTAATGAATGCAGACGTAATTATGGTTCTTGAGGACGGTCAGGTTACCGAAATGGGAAATCACAGTGAGCTCCTTAAAAACGAAAATGGCACTTACAGAAAAATATACGATATACAAAGCAGTCTTGAAACTGAAATAACATCATCTGAGACTGCTCCGGTTGGAGGTGATAAATAATGACCTATTTTGAAGAGGAAGACTACAAAAAACCTATTTCAATAAAGATTTGGAAAAAAGTAATTCCCTTTGTAAAGCTATATAAAAAAGAATTCATACTAGCCATGTCCTTTCTCGTGTTGGTATCAATTTTTGATGTAATTTTTCCGCTTTTCCAGCGGTACGCCATTAATAACTTCATTGTACCAAGTTCTACTGAAGGGATAGGAAAATTTGCAGCCTTACATGGAGTTATACTGCTATCTCAAGCAATTTCGGTAATATTCTTTATACAAAATGCCATGAGGGTTGATCTGAATGTAGCCAAATCCATTAGAAAAGCGCTTTTTGTACATTTGCAAAAGCTCTCCTTCTCCTATTATAATACAACTCCTGTTGGCTATATGATGGCCAGAGTTATGAGTGATACGGGTCGAATCGGACAAATGGTTTCCTGGGGCCTGATTGACATGCTTTGGGCTATAATATATGTAGCGGGCGTATTTATTGCCATGATACTTTTAAATCTTAAGCTAGCCTTACTGGTAATGATCATTATTCCGCTAATTGCGGTTATCACTATGTACTTTCAGAAGAAAATACTTAATGTAAACCGTAAGATCAGAAAGATCAATTCCAGAATGACAGGTGCATATAATGAAGGTATTACTGGAGCAAGAACCTCTAAGACACTTGTAATAGAAGATAAGAACCTTGCTGAGTTTTCGAAGATAACCGACAAATACTACAATTATACACTCAGAGCCACTGTTCTGAATGCTGTGTTTATCCCGATAGTACTCACCTTCAGCACCCTGGCAGTTTGTTTCGTGCTTGTACGTGGAGGATATCTGGTTATAAATGATGCAATGGAATTCGGTACACTGTCAGTTTTCATTACATATGCAATAGGTATATTTGAGCCAATCCAACAGATTGCCCGTGTCTTTGCCGACCTTGTCTCAACTCAGGCTAATATCGAAAGAGTAACAGGGCTTCTTGAAACTGAACCGCAAATAACAGATACTCCTGAGGTAATAGAAAAGTACGGTGACAATTTTAACCCCAAAAAAGAGAATTGGGAGCCAATCACGGGAGATATTGAGTTTAAGGATGTAACCTTCAAATATCCGGATGGTGATGAGTACATCCTTACAAACTTCAACCTAAAAATTC
>JAEZIV010000225.1 GCA_023436515.1 Bacillota bacterium | reverse complement strand
TATTTTGCTCTGTTGTAGTGGAGGGAATAGTCCCATCAAGTTGACCCTGTATACTATCGGAACGTAAGTTACCAAGAGTAATAAAGGTTGAAATAGCGGTCTTGTATTCATCATAGGTGCAAAATGCAGTACTATCATTTTTTACATAATCAGAAATCAAGGCGTCAAGTGTTTTAATTTTTTCCTCGAACTTACCGTTTGCAAAATATTTGTCAACCAACTGCTGCAAATAGCTGTGATACCGTTCTAAATATTCAGTGTTAGAAAACAGCTTTTCAATCAACGGACGGCTTGACATTTGAACACCGCTTACAGGAGTGTCAATTGGAAAGTTAATCACGGAAGCTGCACTTCCGTTTTGGAAACCGCCCCATGCAAGGTTATAGTCCCACGGCAGGACAGTTATCTTACCGTCACGCTCGTATATATAGTAATTCTGTGCCATGCTTGAACTATAGCTGTCGAGATTTACAACAATAGTGTGAGCCGCTAAATATCGCAATATTTGATCTACATCAAAGTAGGTTTCAAGTTCCTTCCCCTCTGAGAGTGCTTTTATTGCCTTCACAACACGCTGATAATCACTTTCAGTTCCTTTTCCAACTACATTGTTAAAGATACCACTGTAGCTACTAGTATTGTCGTCTGAATATTCAAGACTGCCGCCAGAACTGCCACCTCTACCTCCAAACCCTCTTGCTTTGTCGAAAGCTTCCTCCCCCATTTGAGGTGGATTCATGTTTCCTCCTGGGTTAGACTGTTGGTTAGTGCCTGAGTTGGAATTATCTCCTGTTGAAGGAAAAGGTTGACTTGCTATATTATCCTGAGTGTTTTGTTGTGCCCCGGAGCTTCTCCTTGAACCAGTTCCCGATCTTTGGGGTCTGCCACTTTGTCCGTCAGACATGGACGGAGCGTTTCCGTCAGACATGGACGGAACGTTTCCGTCCGGCATGGTTGGTGCGTTTCCCTCAGACATGGCCGGGAAGTTTCCGTCAGACATGGCCGTGAAGTTTCCGTCAGGCATGGCCGGGAAGTTTCCTCCTGGCTGTCCAGGTTGATTCCCCTCCTTGTTTCCACCCATATCCATACTTTTTACGTTGTAAAGCATCCCTGAGGTATCTCCGAATACACGCTGTTCATAGCTATCGTTATATAGCTCCACCGCAAGATATAGGCCCCAGTTCTCACCATTCACCTTTATATCTGCATACCCAAAGTAAGGGGCGTCAACTCCGACTTCATGCATTAGCTCGTAAGAAACATACTCCTTCATATAAGTGTTATCACCAAGCATATTATTTACTACAAAGCTCTCAAGGCCAAAGCAAGTCTGGTCTTTGATGTATTCGTTAAATTGCAATCGAAAACTATATCTATCACTATCGGAGTTAGCAACTTGAGTTAAGCTTGAATTGCCCTTAGGGCGAATACCAACACTTTTAAATTCCTTTCCGTTA
This sequence comes from Bacillota bacterium, assembly GCA_023436515.1. Classification (GTDB taxonomy): domain Bacteria; phylum Bacillota; class Clostridia; order Acetivibrionales; family DSM-1351; genus Ruminiclostridium. The sequence continues at coordinate 15,137 of JAEZIV010000225.1, read as the reverse complement.
ACAATAACGTCCGCCATAATAAATTGCTCACTTGTGGCATTGTTTAGCATTTCCTGCCAAGCTTCTTTATCTGCAATAATTTCAATAGAGATAATATCGGTGCCGAAAAGCTTTGTTGTATATTCCTTCTCAATCCCCGAACTGCCGTTTACCTCTTGAATATTACTAATTCCAACAAAAGCTATACTTACTATCAAGGCGAACGTCACGGCTATTGCTATTATAATGTTAATTTTTTTGCTTTCAATCATGCTTTCACCTCATATTTCTGCTCACTTAAGCAGTGTATTCTCCGTTGTAGCTTACAAGACAAGCATTACTAACGCCATTTATTGTAAGCAACTCGTTAAGAAGCTTTGTTGACATATCCAGAAGCCGTACTTCAACTGTAAGCTCGATACCGTTCTTTGTAACTGTCTTTGCCTTAACAAGACTCTTCTTGGTTTTTGACTTGATTAGTGTCATGCAATCGGTTTCCGCTTTATCGTTTTCAAGATTTAGTACCACGATATAGGGAGTGTCGGTGCTTTTCTTATTTACAAATATAAGTAGTATGATGCCTATGAAAACAGACCCAATAATGCTTAGAGGAATCAATCCAGCTCCTATAACAATTCCTGCTGAAATTGCCCAAAACAAAAATACAATGTCCAGTGGATCTTTAACGGCTGTTCTAAAACGAACAATGGACAAGGCACCTACCATACCAAGTGACAAGAGAATGTTTGATGTGACGGCTAGAATAATTAGGGTTGTAATCAATGTCATAGCCATAATAGATACCCCAAATGATGAAGAGTACATCACGCCGGCAAAGGTCTTTTTGTATACATAGAATATGAACAGCCCAATTGCAAAGGCAAGAAGCAATGCAATCGTAACATCCAATATTGAGAATTCCGCCGTCTTTTCTAAAAAACTTGATTTAAAAATATCTTTAAAAGTCATTATTTATTCCTCCGTTTTATATAATTCTTGTTACCGCATATTTTGAAAATGCAGTACTTCTTCTGTTACATAGTGATACCATGCCTCTAATTATCTCAGGCAGAAAGTTGTCATATTTCACTTCTAGAATATATACTCCTAAAATTGGTACAGATACAAGATCAGGCTTCATAAACTCATGAACATTGCTGCTTGTCCGAATGTCATAATCCAAGGTAACGCGTACATTTCCCATTGGATAGATATAAGCCTCACGCTGATAGTCTACAATATTTTTAGCTCGAAGCTGCTGGTAATGCATTTTAGTATATAGCTCCAGACACAGGCGATGCCCATTTTCTTTCAACACAGAAAGGTCTCCCTCAAGCAATCGACCACATTCATCTGCCGTCACAATAGCGCTCTCCTTATAGCAAATGCCATTTTTCTTGCTCTTTTTTTCAAGGCGGATGAAGGAGGTGTCATCGTTGTAAAGACGCAAGCGGAACTTCTCCCGATCATTTACGCCGTTGATCTTTTCCTTTAATGCCTTATCATTGTAGTTGTCAAAGTAGAGGCTCTTTACCCGATATCCACTTCCCTGCTCCGCATTTTTATCAAGACTAGCTATTAGTGGGAGCCTTGTTCTAAGCTGTAGAACGTCTGAATAGTTAATATAGTGCTTCAGCTCATGTCTGCCTCGGGCTTCTCTCATTTTTTTCACTCCTTTGCTTTTGAATGACTTAATTCTAACCTATGAAATTGAAGAGAAATTGTTTTTTGTGTGAACATTAGCTGAACACTAATGTGAAAAGGGATACTAACTGCAAATCTGCAAGTTAGTATCCCTAGCTTCTCTCCATGAAAAATGTTCACTTAAGTATGGCTGAGTCATCAGTTCACTCAAGTCGTTCATATTACACCTCGTCAAAAGCGAGTAGCTATTCGGTACTGCAACCATTCTCTTGTGGTTCTTCCATTACAAAATTAAGCTTAACTAATGTGTCCTTTTGTAAATTATCTATTTCCTCCTGAGAAGGAACTAAAAACGTCCTCGGAAATAGTTTATTTTGCTGTCTGGCATCCTCAAGGTGAAACTCTTTTTTATTTGTCTTAAACACATCAAATAATCCCATAGTAGTCTCTCCCTTAGTTCTATGGCTTTAGGCTGCATATGAACTCAACATAATCAGTCAGTAATCAATGTTCAATTTAATAACAAACCTCACATAATAATCCTGATTTATAAAGAATATTTATATTATAACATAAGGTAACTCATGTTGACGAAAAGTAAAAAAGAAGACTGCTTCTCAACCTTAAGTTGAGCTGGGCAGCCTTTGAGTCAACTATATTAAGTTTGCGCCTACAATGAATACTCTGAAGAATCCCTCAAGCTAGTATAAGTACTGGATTATTACTTTCTCCTCACAGGCCTGATATATTTAAAATACCGTTCAGGATCATGATAAAAGTAAATTATCCTGCCGGGAGTGGTATCAAAGCAGTAATCAGTGGCTGTAAAATCAAAGGTTGACATAGCCTTTTCAATTTTCTCTTCAACACTGCAATTTTCCTGCTCGTAATTGAAGGGGCCATGTTCAAAAACAATATACTCAGCTTCGGGAACATCAATCATAAGCATCTGTGGTGGTACTTCTCCATTATAATCAGAAGGAAGTCTCACACCATAACACTCTGTACGTGGTATACCCCAATCGCAGAGTCTGCCTTTTGGGTCGCTGATATAGGCCATAATTTGACCGCTGCTGCTATTAGATTCGCTCCCGCCGTCGTCATCCAATTTGCCCTTGATACTGTGGAGTAAGCCACAGATTGTTTCGCAGTCCTGACCCGGAATAAGACTCTGTTTTTGCCAAAAATCCCAATACCTATTACTCTCATAATTCTTAATGTGTAAAAATTTGTGTGCCGGAATGGTTACTAAATAAATCTTGATATCATCTGTTGATTTTATCATTCCAATCTCTCCCAATCCTAAAAAGTAGCGGTCGAAAGGCTGTATTTTTGTACGAAGAACCACAGGCTTAGGATTTTTCCGGTACTCACTCGGAGAAACCCCATATGTTCCCTTAAAGGCTCTGGTAAAGGCTTCATGTGATGAAAAGCCATAATCAAAAGCAATATCCAGAAGGCTTTTATCACTATCCCGAACCTCTTTCAGGGCAAAGGCTAATTTTCTATGCCGCAGATAATCTCTGAATTGCATACCCGATATTTCTTTAAATTTCCTCGTCGTATGAAATTCCGAGTAACCCAGCCTTCTAGAAAGAAACCGCAGTGTTAAGGCTTCATCATTATAGTTTTTTATACACCTGTCAATTTCATCAACGGCCATTTGAATTTGCTTCTGCCACTCGTACATTCGTCAGTTCACCTCGTTTCAACCACTCTATATTTAGTATAATGAAATAGAGAGATTACCGCTTGATTTTACTTGCTGTTATTTCACTTCCGGATTCTAAAAATCAAAAGCTCGAATTTGCTAAATATTTATTACAGTTGGAGCCTTCGTCAAAGCGAAGTGCTTCGGGGAAATTTGATTATCTATATTCCAACGCAAGCTATTCTATTGCGGATATTATGCTAGAAAAGGCCTCCGGTCTATCTTATGAGGAACTACTTGATAAGTACATTGTCAAAGCTCTGGGTCTGGAGTTATTCATAGGATGGCCGTATAAAATTAACAAGGATCAGCCCTGGGGACATTATCAGAACCAAGATAAGAGTCTGGAAATTATTGGCCCCGATTCGGATTATGCCCTGAACCCCCTAATTAATGCCGCGGGTAACTTGAGCATGAAAAGTGAAGACTTCGCAAAATTTGTTCAATTTTACCTGAGGGGGCTAATTGGGGAAAATACCCATCTGAGGAGTGAAAGCTTGCAATATATACATTTAAAAATTTTGGGTTATAACACCTTGCATGGTAAGTCATATTCTCACTTTGATGGTTCTACCGGGATATTTTATGCCAGGGGGCTGGTTATTCCCGAATCAGATTTTGGTTTATCCATTATAACTAACAGTGGCTCTGTTGAGCCGGTTGATTACATAACCGCAAAGCTCGCAAAAGCACGATACAAATTGTGGTGGAGGCTCTGGGAGTAATATAGCCCTCTGCCCATGATGGTGCAAGGTCGCATTCGTGGACAATTTCACACTTACTCTTGCCGTTATGATATATCTGTACAATCTGAGCTGATGTCAAATAAAAATTAGGCCACTTGCCCGATATAGTTAATTGGGATTAAGTGTTGTTTTTTGTGTATTGAATAGAATATGGTAATCTGAAGTATAACCGGTTGGAGTATAAAAGAGTTTCCTAGTTTAGCTTTAACATTTGTTCTGAAGATCAATGTGATCAAGAGAAGCAAATAAATTTTTATATACAGTCATAAACAGACATCATTATACCCCCTTTAAATAATAACTGAATAACATATTACATTCCCAAATTCAAAAAAAATACAATTATGTACCAAAAATCGATTCTTTACTTCCTAATAAAAAGCCAAACACTGGTATTGCAATAACTAATAATACATTAGCAATCTCTTGACTACCTAGAATGAACCTAATAAATAAATATAAACTTAAAAATGAAAGGGACCTATTTATGAAGTAATCTCTAATTTATCGCGCCTAAACCAATTAATATCTACTCTAGGTAAGTTTGTTATGACCTTAACCATAACTTTATAGCCAAAATTATTATTTGTTTATGCTAACGATGGCAAGGCTTTCTTGAAGGTAATGAAAATATCCTTTCGAAAAATCTATCTTCTATTAAACAACTTTTCTTTAATAATCCGTAATTCTAATCCTGACCAAAATAAAAATGTCGGTATAAATGCTAAAATAGAAAAAGCTATTAATAAGTTTCATAAACTAATGCATTGTTACTGGATAATTTATTCTTGCCATTAACTAAGCACTGTCTTACATTGCTAAATGGTACCTTACCAATCTTCCCTCCAAAACTTCTTCCAATAGAAGCTCGTACTGTACTCGGTTTTTTTCCACAAGTCATGGCAATTTCCCTGTAGGTTTTCGATGCAGTATTCAAATCAAATTCAATTGGTGCTTTTGACTTGTTTATATATTCCTCAACTTCCTTTAGAACAGTAGTTGTCAGCCTAGTTATTGTAGGCCTATTCTTTTGAGCCAATTCATAATATTCATTAAGCAAATCTGTTACAAAAGTACTAACACTAACCCCATTTTTCTTTGCCTCAGTCTCTAAAATATTAGCCAAATCTGCACTCGGATAAAATTGTACCCTTTGCATTTATTGCCTCCTTTCAGTGATTAACTCACTCACTTTTTACTGATTTTAACACATTGCAGTGCATGAGTCAATCACTTAAATTAAAAACTAAAAGCACTCGTCTATTTGAATTTCAATTCCGGACTTAAAAATCGACTACTCCGCTATAAGAATATCCCATACTAAATACCTCCAAAAAATGACTTTGGCTTTCCCCTACATAAGAGCAGGAAAGCCAATAAATCAAAAAACTTATTTCTCTATTAATGTAAAATGGTTGTCAAAACATATCATATCTGTTCAAACATAGTTTGCGTATAACCTTTAATATCATTTGAGTTAATCATATTATACTTCTCTTTGACTGCACTAAAGTAATCTCCAATTTGTTTCTTCGGAATGGTTCTGTCAGATGCTACTGCCTCGGGTAGCTCTCCTCTGGTTGACAACCATGGCGTTTCTGAGTGAGTAAACTTTTCAAGCACCTTTCCACTATAGCAACATACGTTTTTAATCACGCTATCCAAAATTGCTTTCTCGGACGAAGAGAATACCGAATCATCAAATTCATCATTCCCTTCAATTGAATCAAATCGATAATCACGATACCTAAAGTATATATCTCGATAGACAGGACCATGCACCCAGGCTTCACACTCCTCAGAAAAGAGAAATGTTTTGTAGAAAGCATAATAAAATCCCTGAATATAATACAATGCTTTCTGCAATGCCAATGGCGTGATATCTTCACATTGACTCAGCAAATATTCAATAGCTAAATCTATCTTTGTCTTTGTGTTTTGAGTTTTTCCGAGAAGTTCATTTACTACTCTTTTGCTCTTCTCATAAGATGCAGTAGTTTTCAGATTTCCCTTATTATTTTCCAATAATTCTGCATAATAAGCTGGGTCATCAAAAATCTTTTGCAAAATTTCAGAATACTGCTTTGTTGGCATATCTCCATCACAATAGCGAGAAAATGTTTGTTCTCCCCAGCCTAGTAACAGGGATAGTGGCCGTTTCCCAATTGCATATTTTTCTGAAATTGCTAAAATCACTTCAAGCGATACGATATTTTTCTTTTCTCGATATGCATCATATAGTGCTTTCAAATTAAAGTCATTAACCTCTGCAACATAAATTTCAGAACCACAGTCAACACAATACGCTTCTTTTCCAACATATGAATACTTTTCTCCTTTAATAGTACCTTCCATTTTCTTTTCATTAATAGTAAAAGTAACATCATCTCTACATTCTTCGCAAAATACTTTTCTTTCACTCATAACAATGCCTCCTTTCAATTTCCGACTTACCTAAATAGGTAATCAATCGGCTTGTTTAGTTTATGAAAAGAAATTACAACTGTACGACTTCCGTTAGACATATCTATCACGTTAATTTTAGTGTAAACATCTACTGTTTCTTCTACTCCGTCAGCATTAAACAATTGAACCTGCGGGACAAAAACATAAAGAACTTCATATTCAAAACCTCTACGTTTTCCTGTCTATTTTCATTTAGTGCAATCGTATATCTGTTATTTACTACACAATCTTTTATTTTATTAAGAATAGCATCTATCTGCTCTCTTGTGTAGTTTTGGTTATAGAGTGGATTCATTGCATCACCTCTTTGTAATACAATGATACTCTATTATATGTCATTCGTCAATATTTATGCATCAATTAGTGCATTTTTATTTGATTTTTTATAGTAAATGCATTTTACCATTCTAGTCCGGATGCATCTTGTGCTTAGCAAGCATCTCTTCTAATACTATTGTTCCTATAATTCAAGTGTACATTTTCGTACACCTGCATTAATTATTTAATAGTATTCAATAACTTACTTAAGAGCATCTGAGAATTATAAGACATCCTACTGCAGACAATGTCCAACAAATGTACGGCATCAAAATCACATAAAACAGTAAGCTTCGGGCCGGAAACAACATATGTACCTGTTAAGATGTATGGAAGTGTAAGAGGAAAGCTCACTTCAATTTCCGAAGATATCCCAGTAAATCCATCCAACCATACATTTGACCGAAAGGATTATGCACCTGCGAAAAAAGTCGTCCTCTGGATAAAGGAAGATATTCCAAAGATAAAGGAGTAAATGTGTCTGTCGGAGCATCCCTTTGGGACAGTCAAGTGGTATAATTGTGCACATTATTTTTTATTCAAAGCTAAAGAAAAGGCAACAGCCGATCAAAGTGTCTGTTTTAGATAAAATCTCTGACATTGGTTTTATTTAACAGACACTTGTGGCTTAGTTTCCTTGCTAATAATATGAAAAGAGCGATTAATATGGTTGGAGTAAAGAAATTAATTGAGATAATATAGGAGATATTAATTCATTAAAAGTTCTTATTGGTTTTTGACGAATATCAAAGCTATGTAGCACGGCTTTGCAGCAAGGAGAAAGCAGCATTTCTCCAAGAATTTATGAGTTATATTGCCATGTCGAGGTCGCTCGGTTTCAAAACCCTAATCGGAAGTCAGGCTGCATATAGCGAGGATATGCCAAAAGGCACGAGAGATATGTTCAGTAATATTATCTCTATGGGAAATCTTGCAAAAATACAAAAGGCTATGTATTTTGAATCTGATATTATAGAACAACTTGCCCCTGTCCGTCAGCAGGGCGAAGGGAACATCTACCACGCAGCAGATAACAGTGTTGAGAAAGTCATGGTCTCACAGATGGCCGACGAGACCGCAATAATGCAGCTGATAGCAAACGCGCTCAATAGGCCGATATTTTTGTCTCAGAGCTGTGAGGAATAAACACAGACAATATTTCAAGAAGAATGTCAGCGCGGCGCGACGCCGCAAGGCGAGAGAGCCGTGCTGACGTTCTTCGGGCAAGGGGGGAGACTACGACACCCCTTTGCAGTGTTAAGTGCCAAGTGAAAGGATGAGGAATGATGAAATCAGGCAGAAATACTAGCAAAACACGAAATTGGGCATTTGTGGTATACCCCGAGAGTGCTCCAGAGGGATGGAAGAAGCTATTAGCAGATACCCATATACCAGCTTTCATCTCTCCGTTGCATGATAAAGATACAGACGATGAAGGTACTTTTAAGAAATCGCACTTCCATTGTATAATAATGGTAGATGGCCCAATTACACAAAAGCGGGCTAATGAACTGATTGAGCCGTTTTGTGGGACGAAATCCGCAGAGTATATAAAATCCTTACGTGGTTATGTGCGTTACCTTGCTCACCTCGACGACCCAGACAAGGCGCAGTATGATCCCACAGATATTGTTGCTCTTAATGGCGCAGATTTTACAGACACATTAAGGATCAACCTTTCTGTTAATGATAAGCACCAAATCATCGGTGAAATTATGCGCTACTGCGAAGAATCTGATACCCACGAGTTGGCGGCTTTGGTCCAATATGCAGTAAGTGAACACGAAGATTGGCTCCCTGTCATAGTTAATAAGGCCTACTTCGTATCCCGCCTTCTTGACAGTCTTAGATATTCAACAAGCCGTTGAAAAACCATTTTTAACAAGAATTAAATTTAGAAAATTATCCAGCTAGCAGTTTTAAAACGGTATTTATATTGTTTTTCGTCAACGCAGGGTTTTGGAATCCCTTATTGTTAATTCGGTAAACTAAAAGGTGCGGCTTGGGTAATTTTATTTAACATTTACACTCACTGTACATGACAAGACGCGAAAAATTATTGCTTAACAGATAATGAATACCATTCAAACGTTATTCAATATAAGGATTATTTAAACAAGTACATTTGACTGACTCTCTTTCAATCATAGGTAAATAGTAAAGAGCACACTTAAGGATGATGTGAGCCCAAAAAGTCTAACTTTTCGGGTTCACATCACTTTTGTGTGGCCTTTTTTGTCATCTATATCTTTTTTAATCGTTCATTAGCAATATCACACCAACGCTTTTCTATTTCAATTCCTATCCAATGTATGTGATGACCCTGCCTGTTGAGCTTTTCACAGCAGACGCCTAAAGTTCCAGAACCATGAAATGGATCAAGAATGATCCCCTCATATAGTCCGTCTTTATTTTTAGGGCAGTATGCCTTAATTATTTCTGTAATTAGAGATTCTGGCTTCTGTGTTGGATGGGGTGTTTTTTCATTCTGGTACAGTTTTCCTGCAAGGGTTGGAAATGCCCAGACGTCACCGCGCATTGCGCCGAGCGGATTCGGTTCCCACTTTACTCGTTCGCCTTTAGCGTTTTTGTAGTAAACTGGATTTTTTAGGCGTTCTGTGCTCTTATATGGAACGCGGACATCATCTACATTATAAATCCACTTATTTGACGATTTTGAAAACCACAGAAACGGTTCATATTGTGTTAATGGGGCAGTTGTCAAACGACTGAACCCATTTTCATAATACCAAATGTTCATCCGGCGATAATTCAATCCAACCTCATACATTATGGACTGGATAAAACCAATATAATGGTGGATTCCGAACCATAATAAACTGCCGTTAGGTTTTAATATATCTCTACATAAAACAATTCTCTTACGAGAAATATTCAGAAAATCTTCTAATGATAGTTTATCGCTATCGTTTCCAAAATCTTTATTTAGATTATAAGGCGGATCTGTTAAAACCAAATCAACCTTCACACCGTCATCAACCATTTGTTGGAGAAGAAGGTCGGAGTCTCCACATATTAAGCCGTTATAATTCATACCACTCACTTCTTATCCTTCCTAAATATTAAGATATATTGATGATGAATATTTTCAACGTAAGCAAACGGATAGCCATACGGTAGCAGAGTTTTGTGGTTTTGTAATAGGACTTTCACACCCTGTAGTGTTAATCTATACCCATCACTAATTTCTCTGCAATTCATGGCTTGGATTAAGTCACTATGGAAACTTATAAACTCGGATTTGTTTCTAAAATCTGAAACAATCAAGCACATATATTTTTTGGGACGAAGAACCCGCGCGCATTCAAGGAACACATCCTCCACAAGTATCTTCAAGAAATCTTCATAACTGTCTACGTTAGCTAAATCATTTTCATCATTCTCTGAGTAATTTGTTGCGAGGTTGTTAGCAATGCGTTCCTTCTTAACCTTGTAATCAGCTTTTTTGTTAAGAATAGACCAGTAAGGCGGGCTCGTTATCATAAAATCAAAGGAACTATTCTCTAATATTTTTAATATTTCTCGTGAATCACCCAAGATAAATTCATGCTTCGTTGATGTACCCTTACCAACCTCAGTCTCAAGTCGTTCCACAGCTAAGTCGTTCCACCTCGGCTGCAATTCGATGCTAGTGCAGAAACGCCCTTCAAGTTCACATGCTTTGGCTGTTGAACCTACACCTCCAAATGGGTCAAGTACTTTCATGCCTTTCTTGGTAAAGAAGGTTATTAAGTGCGATACATCTTGAAAAGAGTATGGTGCAGGATGCTGCCGTTCAATCTTCGCATGAGGGTGCTTTGCTCCGAGCCCCTTTTGATAGAAAAAGCTTTTTGTCTCTGGCAGCCATTGTGATCCATTCAAATTATTAAGTGTGTTACGAGGATCAACAGGTTTGTGTTCTGCTTCCAAAGATGGCTTATGTTCTTCTGGCGTATTATGAAATAATGACTCTTGATTATCCTCACGAACCATTGAACTATTACTAGCAGATTCGACTTTGTTTAAATAGGGGTTTTGAGGAGCGATGATGCCTTTGCTACCTTCTTTAAAATCTTTTAACTGAGTAACGTCAAAACGACGTTGTCCACCGGGTGTTTTAGTTGGCTGAAGAAGTCCTTGTTCTATCATTCTATAAACAGTAGAAATACTAACCCCAAGTATCTCTGCAGCCTCTTTTGTTCCTACAATTTTATCAGACATGTTAATCTCACCTTTTATATATCATTATAGTATAAAGAATTGTACATTAAAATTCAAAACTTGTCAACACTATTCAACACTTTTCACATTGTATCATTTCATCGGCTCAAGTATGCCAAGTGTTTTATCACTTAAGTTGATTTTCCTGTTCAACTGCCACTCGATAGTATGCCGCAAACTCATGTTGTCATAGTCGATGTAATATGTAACATCATCTGGGATTAATAAGCATCCATTCCAATTCAGAATCATCATTGCGCCAATTGTAATAGTGCTAATATGAATCTTTTCCACTGTTTTTACATCTTTTATAACTTGCCAATAACCCTGTCTTGCATTGGGAAGTTGCAAACAGACAACCAGCGCCTGATTATCATTCTTATCAATGCCATAACGAGTATGAAGAACAGCAATATCGTCCAATATACCACGTGCAGCATCCAAAGTGTCGCGTCCAAATTCTATCTCTACGGCACCGAAGCTATTATCTGGAGCAGAATATACTGCATCCATTCTGGTATAGACGTCACCAATCCTTCGCATTGCACTCTTGCATCCGAGTGAAATTAAAAGATTGCGACCAATTGGATTATGATAAATATTCTTGATACTAAGCAATTTAGCATAGATCTTATCAAACAGCTCATCAGATTCTTTGATTAACACTCCACCTCTTGGCGTATTGATAAGGGTTTCAAGTTGCTCCTTCTGAAATTGTATAGAGTGTGTACTGGCTTTTACCTTAGTTGTGTTCTCTGTTGGAGCGGTATTGACTTTAACCTCTCCATCATAGTAAATCGCACCTACAGGACACCTGCGCATGCATATACCACAACAAATACATTTCTTTGTGTTAATAATGGGGCTGTCCGTTTCAGCGTTCCAAGTAATAGCATCAACAGGACATACGCTTAACGTTCTATCGTTAGTGAAGTTTTTTATTTCTGAACACTCAACGTCGGACTCTTCAAAATACATACAACGTGGATTCGCACAGTAGAGGCAAGTGCTTTTGCATTCTATTTCATTTTTAAAGCAGTGTATTGCAGGAGAACCGGGCTTATATACAATTGCCCTTGGCACATTATCCAATATTGAGAGGTTTTTACGATTTACAGTTTCCTTAAATATTTGCATTTGCTAACCCCTCCAAATAATATAATTTTTCTTTATCAAAGGTTTTTTTATCAGTTAATATACTGACTGATATGGACAATAATGATTTTAAATCTAATACGCCAATCCTATATCCATAGGTTTCCTTAAAATCCGAAATAAGTCGGTTTACTTCTGCACGGTCGTTAGGCATATAATACCCCACTGCAAGTGTTGTTACCTCTGGTGCTGTAGTGTGGGTTTTCCTTGAAAGCAAAATAATTTTATTCTCCAGTGCTTGTCGTATTGCTTTGATAGATAAATACTGTTCTTCCGTCGGAGATTTGATTTCAATTTGAATACTTCTGACCGAATCATCTATAATCGCGTCCCATCTGGCTCCGTTATCTCCAGGCCTTGAAAACGTGCAATTGAACCCCATAATCTTAAATAGTGTTGCTATTAACGGATAGAAGGTTGTTTGAGTAGCATCGATATAATAATCAAAGAGCATGTTTACTATTTCTCCACTACTGTAACCATCTGAATGAAGTCTATTGACCTTTTTAAGAAAATCTTGTTCTTCGTCTTTGCCAAGGAGCTCGATTGATACCTCATGCGATATATTCAACTCCCAAACATCAGTATTTGCTAAAGCTTCACGAACAGCAACTGCACTCTCAAATGTCCCTATGCTTCGGTGTGATTGGATACCAACATCCATCTGAATTCCAAGAGCTTCTACTACATACTTACCCTTAAGAGTCTGACATGGTGAGAATAATAATTCTCTGCCTAGAAGTATGCCATTGCAAGTCACTTTGTCGGCTTGCATCACTTCTTTAACGCTTGACATGTCATATCCAGAACGTTCCAGCATTGAGTAAGTACCAAGTCTAATCAAGGCTTGTTGCACATTCTTTTCGAGTTCTAGGTAGTTGTCAAGGCGTAGATCATACATCCCCTTAATCGCTTCGTATATTTCAATTCCATGTTGTGTTATTTTCAGGCATGACATAGATTTGCCGTACAAAGAACTGTCATTTATGCTTTCCACCCAACCACAGCTTTTCATGAATGCGATGGGCAATCGCGTGCAATTATCAACTGGCGTCGGCTTCATATGAAGGCTGACTGCTAAATCAAGGAATGCTTTCTTTAGTCTATTTTGATTCCCTCGGATTGAACGAATAAAAGCAATCATACTCTTATAGGCTTTTTCATCCTCATCGTTTACACTCATCGGACCTAAGCACAACTCATGTTTATACATTATACCGTCCAAATCAATAAAAGTTCTAAGAGCGCATTTGAAAAAACGTAGCTTCTCATTGTAGCTCATATTATCTGTAAGCTGCGTTGGATTATTAATTCCAAGTACGCATTGTTCATATAGCCGAGAGCAATCACCTGTAGAAAGTGCTATGTGGGCTCCTATGTATGTAAAAACTAACGGATAGGAAGATTTTTCGCTATATGGAGTAACCCATCCCAGCATACGAAATACCTCTGCATACATTTTGGCATTCATTTTTGCTGAGTTCATGCTTTCTTGTTCAGTATTGCTAAGTCTTAAAGCATCATCACCAGCATACCCGTACGCTGTCATTAACCTTCCCTGCGCAATCACAACGGCCATGTCATCTAAAGTAAAATTCTCCTGTTCACTGAGTGCCGCATAAAGTTGTTTTATGACTTGTATTTGAGTGGAATATTGTGTTCCGGGATTTCTAAATCTAATCATGATTCTCCTCCTTGTTGTTGAGAGTGATGTTTCATAGGCCTTTAAATAATTCACTCAAGGAGACACCTAATCCATCAGCAATCTTTTTAATATTGCAAATGGATATGTTTCTCCGGCCAGCTTCCACGGAAGCAAAGTATGTTCTATCCATTCTAATATAAAGGGCAAACTTTTCTTGACTAAATCCGGCCTTAGCCCTCAGTTCTTTGATTCTACTTCCTAAGTCTTTCGTGATCATAGAGACACACCTCCATTTAATTATTATAAGAGTACACGGTTTTTGTAACAACGGACTATAAGCAACAACAGAGCTAAAGAAAACCGAAGTAAAGATATTCCAAACTTTGGTAACAAAACTTGCTATTTTCCTCTTTTAGAGTAATTTATAACTAATGAAGGAGTTAATAATATGAATATAGACTGGATCCAGAAAGACCTTCTAGTTGCAAGCAAAGCTATAGAACAGCCAGTCAATAAGGTTAGCAAGAGTTTTGTAAGCAGTTAAATAAAACCATACTCCCAGCCTACAACAAAAACGCAGATAATATCCTTGTTAAAACGTTGTCCTATAACGATGAAAAAAATCACATCTTTAATAATGATGGATACTTTATGTAGGAACAGATTAATTGTTGCACCACAATTCTGGTAATTGAACTTAAGATATTACTAACCCTTTGTAGGGTAAAAAAGAACGGTAAAGGCATATACCTTTACCGTTCTTTTGTCTTACTACCTATAACTGAACCGTCACGGCAAACCCGCCAATGAAAAAATAGAGGTTCGTATAGGACTTGTTTGGTGGAGGCGAGGGGAGTTGAACCCCTGTCCGAAACCATATCCTCAAGAACTTCTACGGGTGTAGCCTGTAATTTGTGCATTTTTCAGTATCCATAGAGACGAAGTCTCTTTTGGACTTGAACCCTGCGTTTCCCTAGGCTGCCCCCCTACAGGCAAGGTATCAACTTCGGTAGCCTTTAAGTTCCGATTCAGCTCAAGGCTACGGCCAAATCAGTGCTAGCGTTTAACCCTCCTACGCAAAAGGACTGACTTAATGACGCCAGCTACCCTAGGTGCAGTAACCTAGGACTGACGGGCTGCCATATTAGGCAGCAGCTAAAGCGAAATTATCGTTTTTAGCGTTTAATTTTAGTTTCTCGTTTTTTAAGAGGCCAACGAGAATCCTCTACCCGCTTATCAAGTCTCAACAATC